>JAZRFX010000070.1:0-1624 GCA_045643845.1 Clostridia bacterium
TAGCCTATATTGTATCATATATAGCCCATATTGTCAAGTGGTAAAGGCTATAATTAGTCTATAAAGTTTGTGTGAGGTAGGAAATGGATACTTATACAATTGTCAAAAACAGAATTTTGTGCTTATGCGAAGAAAGGCGAATGACAATAAACAAATTGGCAACCGAATCGGGCGTTGCTCCGTCAACAGTTAAGAATATTCTTTACGGTAAAAGCCAAAATCCCGGAATTGTCACATTGAAAATGCTTTGTGACGGATTGGGAATATCATTGACGGAATTTTTTGAGACTGATGAATTCAGAATGCTTGAGCAAGAAATCAAATAGGAATAAAAGTTATTTTATGTTTCACCAGCGTTATCCTGAGACTTCGTCTAAGGAACGCACAAAGGGGTTCTCTTGCGAACCCCTTTGAAACCCCACGCTTTTGCCGCTGCCCGCGCACCGGATAAAATAAGCGCTCATCACAGAGACTTTCGCAAATGGCAAAATTTTAATTTTGCCTGCTTAGTCTTTTCTGTGATTTCGCTGTAATTTATAACCGCTTGGCGCGAAAGGCGGCTTTGCAAGACCGATACGTTGGGACTCTACATAAAATTCAAGATGATATTGTATGAGAGAAGACAAAACAGGAAAGGTAATAAAAACCATTCCTGTTTATTTTGTATTATCGTACTTTAACCTTCATATCCTACGAGGATGCCGCCTTCTTCGGCATAATAGCTGCAGAGCGCGCGGTTTTTCTCAATCTGTATGTCACACTTCGGGAACTGCGTAAGGATAAGCTCACGGAGTCTTTTTGCGCCCGCTTCGTTGTGAGTATGGGCAATGCGCACCTTGCCGCCGTCAAATCCGTTTTCTTTCATATGCTCGAGCAGTGCGGCGATTGCTTTTTCTTCGCCGCGGACTTTTGCTTCGTCGCGGAGGGTTCCTTCATCGGATGCTTTTCCGATTACGCGGATTCCGAGAATTCCTGCAAACTTTGCTTTAATGGGGCTCACTCTGCCTGCGCGGGCAAGATTGTCAAGCGAAGACAGACAGAACGACAAATGCGTCTTTTTCATATATTCTTCAGTATCTTTAACTATTTCATCAAATCCGGCGCCTTCTGATATCAGCTGATGCAGATGCTCGCAAATCAAGCGCATTTCAGGTCCGGTGGAGAGCGTGTCAAAAACATGGACGTGCTTTTCCGGATATTTTTTCAAAAATTCTTCGCGCGCCTGCATTGCGGCGTTATATGAGCCGGAGAGCGCACCGGTAAGCGTAAGCGCGAAAATACAGTCACTGCCTTCAAAGGCGTCAAGCCATTGCCCGACATTAGGGCAGGAGGAGGTAACGCGTGTGCGGGTCTCTTTCATCTCGCAAAGCATTGCATCCACGTCAAGGGTCGCGGTGTCAATATGTTCTTTATCGTTAAACACAAGGGAGAGAGGTGCAGAAGCGAAAGCCACATTCTCCATCGACAAAATATTTGATGATGAATCAGAAACTATTTTAAAAACCACGGTATATTCCTCCGGTAATTTGATAAATTAAATTATACAGTGTTTCGCATACCGTGTCAAGAGTTTTTTAAAAACCGGTGTTAAGTTTTGAATTTACCTGACCGTTGAGAAAGGAGG
>JAZRFX010000071.1:0-2538 GCA_045643845.1 Clostridia bacterium
GAAATGCAAAAAGAAATCCTCGCAGCGAAAGAAACTGGCGACAGCGTCGGCGGAACTATTGAATGCGCCATAACGGGAATCCCTTCGGGCGTGGGAAATACCTTCTTCGGCGGATGGGAGAGCGCAATTTCTTCCGCAGTCTTTGCAATTCCTGCGGTAAAGGGAATTGAATTCGGACGCGGTTTTGAAGCGTCAACTCTCCGCGGAAGCGAAAATAACGACGCCTTTATACTTGACGGAGAAAAGGTCGTGACAAAAACGAACAACCACGGCGGAATTCTCGGCGGTATCGCAAGCGGAATGCCCATCATTTTCAATGTGGCATTCAAGCCTACTCCGTCTATCGCAAAAAAGCAGAAAAGTGTCAACCTTAACAAAATGGAGGAAACCTCAATTGTTATAACCGGAAGACACGATCCCTGCATAGTAAAACGCGCAGTCCCCTGCGTTGAAGCGGCGGCAGCAATTGCAATCGCAAATATAATTTTGTAGAGGATGATAAAAATGAACATAGAAAGCTACAGAGCAGAAATTGACAGCATTGATAAGGAGCTTACAGACCTTTTCGTAAAGAGAATGAATGTAGCAAAAAATATCGCACAGCTTAAAAAGGAATCAGGAAAAGCAGTATGCGATTCCGAAAGAGAGCGCCTTCTTTTAGAAAAAGTTGAAGATCGTGCAGGTGAAGAATTCGGCGACTACACAAGAAGACTTTACAGCTCCATTCTTGAGCTCAGCCGTAACTATCAGTCTAAATCCATCGCGCCTACATCAGGCATTTCAGGAGCTATTAAAGAAGCGATTGAAAAGACAAAGCCTCTTTTCCCCGAAAAGGCAGTCGTTGCCTGTCAGGGTGTAGAGGGTGCACATTCCTCCGCAGCATGTCAGAAAATCTTTGAAAAGCCTTCTCTTATGTACTGCCAGTCCTTCGAAGCGGTGTTCCAGGCTGTAAAGAGCGGTCTTTGCACCTATGGTGTCGTTCCGCTTGAAAATAGTAGCGCAGGTTCAGTCACACAGGTTTACAACCTTATGGACAAATACAATTTCAGCATTGTACGCAGTACAAAAATGCAGATTAAACACAACCTTCTCGTTAAAAAGGGCGTAAAGCTTGAAGATGTAAAGGAAATCATTTCTCATCCTCAGGCACTCGGTCAGTCAAGCGACTTCCTTTCAACTCTCAGCAAGGATGTAAAGATTACCGAGTGTGAAAATACTGCAATCGCGGCGCAGATGGTTTCCGAATCAGAACGCGGCGACATCGCGGCAATTTCATCGGAACTTTGCGCAAGTCAGTACAGCCTTGAAATCATAGAGCGAGGCATCGAAAATACAAAGAATAACTACACCCGTTTCATTTGTTTTGCGAAAAATATTGAAATTTATCCCGGTTCTGACAGAACGAGCCTTCTTATCAAGACTCCTCACAGAGCAGGTGCTCTTTACAGCGTTATCGCAAACTTCTATGCGCTCGGAATCAACATTATCAAGCTTGAAAGCCGTCCTATTCCCGAAAGCGACTTCGAGTTCATGTTCTATTTCGATATAGATGTTTCAGTATATTCCGAGAAGCTCCCCGCAATTTTGGACCTTCTTGAATATTCACTCGGCGAGCAAAATGTAAAGTATCTCGGAAGCTACAGAGAGGCGTAATCTGATGAACATTTACCTTATAGCGAAAAAACTGTCGCACTCCTTTTCGAAACCCATCCATAACGAGCTTTCCGATTATTCGTATGAGTATAAGGAGCTTTCCGAGGATGAGGTGGAGCCATTTCTCCGCGAAAGGGATTTTGACGGACTGAATGTTACAATTCCATATAAAGAAAAAGTAATACCGTCCCTCGACAGTATTTCGCCTGAGGCACAGCGTATGGGCGCGGTAAATACTATCGTAAAAAAGGACGGAAAGCTCTACGGCTACAACACCGACTATTACGGATTTTCCTATGAAATAGAAAAGTCAGGTGCATCCATAAAAGATAAAGATGTAGTAATCCTCGGCACGGGCGGTACGGCTAAAACTTCAAAATGCGTGGTGGAGGATATGGGCGCGAAATCAGTACGCACAGTGACCTCCGCAGAATTACGCGCAGGCGATGTTGAAAAATACCACGACGCGCAAATCATCATAAATGCAACTCCCGTCGGAATGTACCCCAACACACTTGTTGCACCCATAAATATCGCCGATTTTACAAAGTGCGAAGCGGTGCTCGACGTTATCTATAATCCTTCGAAAACAAAGCTCATCCTCGATGCCGAAAGATGCGGAGTAAAGGCTATAAACGGCCTTGCAATGCTTGTCGCACAGGCAAAAAAGGCGTGCGAGCTTTTTGAAGGGAAAGCCGTTCCCGACAGCAAAATTGATGATACCGTAAAGAAAATTGAAAATTCCACAAAAATTATCATCCTCGTCGGTATGCCTGGGTGCGGAAACTCAGCTGCGGGATAAAACCTTGCAAAGCTTTTGAATCGCCCCTTCTATGACAGCGGCGACGAAATTGCAAAGCTTGGAAAAACGCCTGCCGAGCTTAT
>JAZRFX010000072.1:0-7063 GCA_045643845.1 Clostridia bacterium
ATAGTCAACACGCTTACCGAGAAGGTTCTGACGGAAACGGCCCTGCTTACCCTTAAGCATATCGGAAAGAGATTTAAGTGCACGGTTACCGGGACCTGTAACAGGTCTGCCGGGTCTGCCATTATCGATAAGGGCATCGACAGCTTCCTGAAGCATTCTCTTTTCGTTTCTTACGATAATATTGGGAGCACCGAGCTCAAGAAGTCTCTTAAGACGGTTGTTTCTGTTAATAACTCTGCGGTAAAGATCGTTAAGGTCGCTTGTAGCAAATCTGCCACCGTCAAGCTGTACCATAGGACGAATTTCCGGAGGAATTACGGGAACGCAGTCAAGAATCATCCATTCGGGCTTATTATCGCTCTTTCTGAAGGATTCTACAACTTCAAGGCGCTTGGAAAGCTTAACCTTCTTCTGTCCCTGAGCCGTTTCGAGTTCCTCTTTGAGTTCTTCGCTGAGCTTTTCGATATCGATTTCAGAAAGGAGTTCCTTAATGGCTTCAGCACCCATTCCTGCGCGGAAACGGTCGCCGTACTTTTCGTAGTAAGCCATATATTCCTTTTCAGTAAGAGCATCCTTCTTGTTGAGTTCAGTCTTACCGGGATCGATTACGATATACTGTGCGAAATAAAGTACTTTTTCAAGAATGTGGGGAGATATGTCAAGGAGAAGTCCCATTCTGCTGGGGATACCCTTGAAATACCAGATATGAGAAACAGGAGCAGCAAGCTCGATGTGGCCCATTCTTTCGCGTCTAACCTTTGCTTTTGTTACTTCAACGCCGCATCGGTCGCAGACGATACCCTTATATCTGATTCTCTTGTACTTTCCGCAGTGACATTCCCAGTCCTTCTGCGGTCCGAAAATCTTTTCGCAGAAAAGACCATCGCGTTCGGGTTTTAAGGTACGGTAGTTTATTGTTTCGGGCTTCTTAACTTCACCGAAAGACCATTCTCTGATTTTTTCGGGAGATGCGAGACCGATTTGCATAGCTTCAAAAGTATTAAATTCCATAATCTACCCCTCCCTTACTCATTAATCTGGTTTTCGATTTCGAGGAGTTCTTCTTCAGTAGGTTCGATGTCAAACTCTTCATCATCAAAATCTGCCAGAGGATCATTTTCTTCTTCTTCGTCTGCGAATGAACCGCCTACGATGCCGTAGATTTCATCCTCGGGGTTAACTTCGCTATAGCCGGGAGCCATACCATCGTTAACAGTTGTGAGGAGTTCATCACGGTATTCTTCCATATTGGGTTCATCGTCTTCGTCGCTCTTGAGTTCTACGATTTCGCCTGCTCCGTTGAGCACGTTAACATCGAGTGCAAGAGACTGGAGTTCCTTTATAAGAACCTTGAAAGATTCAGGAATGCCGGGTGCAGGAACATTTTCACCCTTAACGATTGATTCGTAAGTCTTTACACGGCCTACGATATCGTCTGACTTAACTGTAAGAATTTCCTGAAGAAGATATGCAGCACCATATGCTTCAAGTGCCCAAACTTCCATTTCACCGAATCTCTGACCACCAAACTGTGCTTTACCACCGAGAGGCTGCTGAGTAACGAGTGAGTAAGGACCTGTACTTCTTGCGTGAATCTTATCATCAACAAGATGATGGAGCTTGAGGAAGTACATATAACCTACTGTTACGGGGTTATCGAAGGGCTGACCTGTTCTACCGTCGTAAAGAACTGTCTTACCATCACGGCGGAGGCCTGCTTCTTCAAGAAGATTCATAATATCTTTTTCGTTCGCGCCGTCGAATACGGGTGTTGCAACCTTGAAGCCGAGCTTCTTTGCTGCCATACCAAGATGAACTTCAAGTACCTGACCGATGTTCATACGAGAAGGTACGCCGAGCGGGTTAAGAACGATATCAAGAGGTGTACCGTCGGGAAGGAAGGGCATATCTTCTGTGGGAAGAATTCTTGAAACGACACACTTATTAGCGTGACGGCCGGCCATCTTATCGCCGACAGAGATTTTTCTCTTCTGAGCGATGTAGCAGCGAACAATTTCGTTTACCCCGGGAGGAAGCTCGTCATTGTTTGCTCTTGTAAATACTTTAACATCTACGATGATACCTGCTTCGCCGTGAGGAACACGGAGAGATGTATCACGAACTTCACGCGCCTTTTCGCCGAAGATAGCGCGGAGAAGTCTTTCTTCAGGAGTGAGTTCAGTTTCACCCTTGGGAGTAACCTTACCTACGAGGATATCGCCTGAACGAACTTCCGCACCGATGCGGATGATACCTCTTTCGTCAAGGTTCTTGAGTGCGTCATCACCAACATTGGGGATGTCGCGTGTGATTTCTTCAGGTCCGAGTTTTGTATCACGGGACTCTGATTCATATTCTTCAATGTGGATTGATGTGTAAACATCATCACGAACGAGCTTTTCATTAAGAAGGACAGCATCTTCGTAGTTGTAACCTTCCCAAGTCATAAAGCCGATAAGCATATTTCTACCAAGTGCGATTTCACCGTTGTCGGTAGCGGGACCGTCTGCGATGATGTCGCCCTTCTTAACCTGTTCGCCTTCTTCAACGATGGGGCGCTGGTTGATACAAGTACCCTGGTTTGAACGAAGGAACTTGAGAAGGTGGTAGTTATGTCTTGCGCCGTCCTTGTCCTTGATAACAATTTCGTCGGCGCTGACCTTGTCGATTATACCGTCCTGCTTAGCAAGAACAACTACGCCAGAGTCCTTCGCAGCCTTGTACTCCATACCTGTACCGATAACGGGAGATTCGGGCTTAAGAAGCGGAACTGCCTGACGCTGCATGTTTGAACCCATGAGTGCACGGTTAGCATCGTCGTTTTCAAGGAAGGGAATCATTGCAGTAGCAACTGATACAACCTGCTTGGGAGATACGTCCATGTAGTCAATGGTTTCAGCGGGAACTTCGAGGATTTCTTCTCTGAATCTTGCAGAAACCTTCTTGTCGAGGAATCTGCCGTTCTCATCGATAGGCTCGTTAGCCTGAGCAACAACATACTTATCTTCAGTATCTGCTGTCATATATTCAATCTCGTCTGTTACGATACCTTCGCCCTTGATAACCTTACGGTAGGGAGCTTCAATGAAGCCGTATTCGTTGATACGAGCATATGTTGAAAGTGAGCTGATAAGACCGATGTTGGGACCTTCAGGAGTTTCGATGGGACACATTCTGCCATAGTGTGTGTAGTGAACGTCTCGAACCTGGAAGCCTGCGCGTTCTCTTGAAAGGCCGCCTGGACCAAGTGCTGAAAGTCTTCTCTTATGAGTAAGCTCTGCAAGGGGATTGTTCTGGTCCATGAACTGTGAAAGCTGTGATGAACCGAAGAATTCCTTAATAGTAGCAACTACGGGGCGGATGTTGATGAGTGACTGAGGAGTAACAATGTCAAGCTCCTGAATGCTCATTCTTTCTCTTACGCCACGCTCCATACGGGAGATACCGATACGGAACTGGTTCTGTAAAAGTTCGCCAACGCTTCTTAAGCGACGATTGCCGAGATGGTCGATATCATCAACCTGCCCGATACCGTCACAGATGTTAGAGCAGTAGTTGATTGAAGCAAACATATCGTCAACGATGATATGTTTGGGAACGAGCTCGTCAATTCTCTCCTCGGCAAGCTTCTTAACTTCATCGATGTCGCCTGCAGCTTCTTCGAGGATTTCGTCAAGAACACTCTTGCTTACTTTTTCATGAGTAATATCGTAGAGAGAAATACCTGCATACTTTTCAGGATCAACCATATTGTTTGAGAATACAACAACCTTCTTGTCCTCAACAGCTACAAGAACGCGGTTGATACCCTTGTCCTCGATTGCCTGAGCAGCTGCTGCATCGATACGGTTGCCTTCTGCTACGATAAGTTCGCCTGTCTGTGCATCAATAATATTTTCGCCTGCAATCTGTCCTTCAAGACGAGCTGCCATAGCGAGCTTCTTATTGTACTTATATCTGCCTACCTTCGCAAGGTCGTATCTCTTTGCATCAAAGAAAAGACCATTGATAAGAGTAGTTGCACTTTCAATTGTCGGGGGTTCACCCGGACGAAGCTTGCGGTAGATTTCAAAGAGCGCTTCTTCGCGGTTCTTTGTAGTATCCTTCGCAAGTGTTGCGATGAGACGCTCATCCTCACCGAAAAGGTTGAAGATTGCAGGCTCAGTGTCAAGGCCCATAGCCTTGATAAGAACAGTTACGGGGAGTTTTCTTGTTCTGTCGATACGAACTGAGAAAACATCGTTAGGATCTGTTTCATATTCAAGCCATGCACCGCGGTTGGGGATTACTGTAGAGTTAACAAGCTTTTTACCAACCTTGTCAAACTTCTGCTCGTAATAGATACCCGGAGAACGAACAAGCTGTGTAACGATTACACGCTCTGCACCGTTGATGATGAATGTACCCTGTTCAGTCATAAGGGGGAAATCACCCATAAAGATTTCCTGTTCCTTGATTTCGCCTGTTTCCTGATTGATAAGGCGAACCTGAACACGAAGGGGAGCGGCGTAGTTAGTATCTCTCTCCTTACATTCTTCGATGGAATACTTGGGCTGCTCGTCAAGTCTGTAGTCGGTAAATTCCAGAACAAGATTTCCTGCGTAGTCTGTGATAGGACTTACATCGTGGAAAACCTCGCGAAGACCTTCCTTAATAAACCACTCATAAGAGCTTTTTTGCATATCGATAAGATTTGGCATCTCCAAAACTTCATCGATTTTAGCGAAGGTCATTCTTTCATTTTTTCCTAATTTAATAGGTTTCACAAAATCACCTCTTCAAAGATATTTGAACGAACAACGCATTTTAATATTCTATGCCTCTGTGTAGAATGCACTCGAAGCATATTTCGAATGCAGAGATTTTCCACCTTTAAAGTCAGAAAATATGCATTCTCGTTGTATGAGAGGTTGTAGAATGCACCGCCCATACAAAATACAAAAAATTGTTGTTAAAACGCTATTTTATCGCATATCCGCCGATTTTAGGGGATATGAGTGCATCTTAATGCAGTATAACATAATATCACTTTTGTCAATATGTGTCAAGTATAATTTGAAAAATTATTTTCTTATTTTATTTATGCCTTTATTATTGACAATTGATAGCAAAGGAGTATAATGAGGGTAAAATTTGAAAAAGCGGTGATTTTATGAGTAAAAATCAGGAAATTTTCATAAACCAGCCACTTCCCGATTATGAGAATCTTTTCGAGAATAATTCAGGCGACGCAGGCAAGGTGTCGTCGCGTGTTTTGTCGCAGATTTTCAGGAAGCATTGGCTGAAAATGTTTTTCGCAACATTTTTGCATATGGTGGACGGTTGCGGAAACTGGGTAAAGCCTCTCGCGACGGCTAATATCATCAACGCCGTTACTACCCCTTCCCCCAACTCCGTTCGCATAATCATCGTAAACACTCTTGTTATTGTTATTGCATTTCTTCTGCATACGCCATTTGCCATTATGTACAGCAGAAAGATTTATAGAATTCTGCGCACAATCGGTGCAGGCTTCAGAAACACTTTGGTACGAAAGCTCCAGCACCTTTCTCTTACATATCACAAGGAAATTGAAAGCGGCAGGCTTCAGTCAAAATTCCTGCGCGATGTTGAAGCGATAGAAACATTGAACCGTCTTTTTATCAAAGTGGTTGTCCCCACGCTTTTGTATCTTGTCATCTATACGGGCATCGTCTGGGCAAGAAGCGGAATCGTGATGCTTTTCTTTTTGGTAGTCATTCCCGTCCATGTTTTACTGATAAATCTTTTCAGGCGCAAAATCTCCGCCAACAACCGTGACTTCAGGCGCGAAAACGAAAATGTTTCGGCAAATGTTACCACGATGATTGAAATGATTCCCGTTACAAAAGCACACGGGCTTGAGGAAGAGGAAATCTCAAAGCTTGAAGAAAGAATCCGTATGCTTAAAATCAAAGGCTTCGACCTTGATACTACAAATGCAGTTTTCGGCTCGGTGCTATGGGTTGCGAGCAACCTTTTAAGTGTTATGTGCCTTGTTTTCACATCATTCCTTGCTTTCAAAGGAAAAATCGGTGTCGGCGATATAATGATGTACCAGACATTCTTCACAACAATTTCGGGACATATACAAAATCTTCTTAATATGTACCCCGACCTTGCAAAAGGGCTTGAATCACTCAAAAGCGTATCGGAGGTTATGCTCTCTCCCGATATTGAGGATGACCGCGGAAAGACAAAGCTTCGCGGGTTGAAAGGTGATATTGAGTTTGAAAATGTATCCTTCCGCTATAAGAACTCCGAAGAAGATACTATCCGCAATTTCTCCCTCAGAGTAAAACCAGGCGAGTGTATAGCGTTTGTCGGTCCTTCAGGAAGCGGTAAATCGACAATTGTGAATATGATAATCGGATTCCTTCTTCCCGACAGCGGTTCTTTCAGAATAGACGGAAAACCGATTGAAACGATTTCACTTTCTTCTTACAGGCATTTTATTTCGGTTGTTCCGCAGAATACAGTTCTTTTCAAAGGGTCAATACGCGACAATATTCTCTATGGCATAAGCGATATTGACGAAAAGCGCTTTGAGGAAATTTTAGAGTCGGCAAATATAAACGAGTTTCTTCCGATTCTTCCCGATGGCATCAATACCATTGTAGGTGAGCACGGCGACAAGCTTTCGGGCGGACAAAAGCAGCGTATTTCAATTGCCCGTGCTCTTATCCGTGATCCGAAAATCCTTATTCTTGATGAAGCTACAAGCGCGCTTGACAATATTTCCGAAAGGCATGTCCAGGAGGCTATTTCGACACTTATTAAAAACAGGACGACCTTCATCGTCGCGCATCGTCTTTCCACAATAAGAAACGCAGACAAGATTGTTGTTATGGATAAAGGCGAAATTGCCGAAATAGGAACATATGACGAACTGATAGAGAAAAAGGGCCGTTTTTACGAACTTAAGAAACTCAGCGAATTCAAAACAGATGAAGAATAATTAAAAGGGGATAAAGCGGCGTTCACATAGGGATTATTTGTCCAAAACCAATTCATCCCTATATGAACGCCGCTAAATCATTCCCCT
>JAZRFX010000073.1:0-2414 GCA_045643845.1 Clostridia bacterium
TCTCCCAGAAGAGTGAGTAAATTTATCTGATTAATCTCAACTGTATACTTCTTGCCATCGATTTCAGCAATACAAGAAGTTTCGCCGATTTCGATTGAATCAACATTTTGTTTCACGAGTTCTTTTTCGAGCTCGTCAATAGTTTTTGTTCCCACCTTCGGCTCTCCAAGAGTCATAGCCATAATCATTATTATAACGAGTGGCAGGATTATCCAAAAGCTTATGCTTTTAAACTTTTTCAAAATATTTGCCTCCTATCCTTATTATATATTCAGAATATACACCTTGTATGCGGTATATTATTCGTAATATTCCCTTTTAAGCACGCCTACAAAAGGATACTGTCTATACTTGTAGTCAAAGTCAAGACCGTAACCGATAACAAATTCATCAGGTACTTCAAAGCCTGTGTATTTTACATCCACGTCAACAACTCTGCGAGAAGGTTTATCAAGGAATGTACAAATTTCAACACTTGCCGCGCCAGCCTCAAGAAGATATTCTTTAAGGCATTTAAGAGTACGGCCTGAGTCAATAATGTCTTCTACTATTATTATATCCCTTCCCTTGGGCTCAAAACCCTTTCCTGCTTGAATTTCTACTGTTCCTGTTGAAGTTGTATCAGAGCCGTAGCTTGATGCGAAAATGAAAGATATTTCCACAGGAACTGATACAGCTCTCATAAGGTCCGCCACGAACATAAAGCTTCCACTGAGAACAGAAACCATCAAGGGTTCTTTTCCTTCATAATCCTTGTCAATTTCTTTCGAGAGACGAGCCACACACTCCTTAATCTGCTCCTCTGAAACTAAAACTTTTTCGATAGGTTCGTTAATGCTTGCCATCTTTTGTACGCTGCCTTTCTGTCAAATTTTCTTATATTCTATAATGAGATATTTTTTTGTATTTTCATCCGCGGCATAAAGAGAAGATTTCCTCAATCCGCACACAAAAAGTATTTCTCCATCTTTTTCTACAATCGGTATTTTATCACGCAGTGGTTTTTCAATTTTTTCATCGGTAAAAATGTCACTTAATTTCTTACTGCCATTCATACCACTTTGTTTTATCCTGTCGCCCTCCTGCCGATATCGGACAACGAGCGGAAGCGATAGCTTTTCAGCATCAAAAACTGCGATATTATTGCTTTTGCTTCCTCTCTTTTCGGAAGGTGATATTTTAATTATCCAGTCATCACCGCGACACTCTTTCCCGATATCAAGAATCTGTGGCGGGGAATTTTCTTCAGTTCTTTTACAAAGCACAATTTTCCCATATGTTTTTTCAGCAAACATATATGAATTTATATCAAACGATTTCCCATTTTCTTTTGATAGAAATTCGATAAAATCATCTATCTTGCCTACAGTTATTTCTTTCGTTCCCCATTTTTCGAGTATCAGGGAAATAATTCTGCGCTTAATAGAAATGTGAGTATTTTCAAGTGTCTCGGTCAAAATGTAATCTTCAAAAAAGCATTCGCTCATTTTTTCTTTTGCTAGTTGTGACAAAAGCTCGTTATCTTCCGCCAGCAGTTTCGCCGCCGAGACAATTTTTCTTTGCGCCCCTGAAGATACTTCATCAAGAATTGGCATTACGCAGTTGCGAAGCTTGTTTCTTGTGTAAACAGTTTCTTTATTTGTACTGTCTTCGCACCAGGAAACTTTATTTTGAACAAGATACTTTTCAATTTCATCTCTGCTTACATCAAGCAAAGGTCTTATTATATTATCTCTTTTGTATTTTATTCCACCAAGTCCGCGGGCAGTCGCGCCTCGTACAAGCCTGAAAAGAACTGTTTCAGCATTATCATTAAGGTTGTGCGCCGTGGCTATTTTTGCACCACCGAGCTTTTTTGCAATTTCACAAAAAAACTCATAGCGAAAAATTCTTCCACATTCTTCCTCCCCTATTTTCATTTCTTTTGAAAGACTGGGGATATCATATTCGCGGTAAAAGCATTCAATTTCATTCTTTTTGCAAAATTCTTTTACGAATTCGCTGTCTCTTTTTGCTTCATCTCCGCGTATAAGGTGGTTTACATTTGCAACAAAAACGGAGATATCAAGTTCTCTTGCAAGAGTCTGCATAGCGTTTAAAAGACACATGGAGTCGGCTCCGCCCGATACTGCACACAGCACCTTATCGCCTTTTTCAAGCATATTATATTCACTTATGGTTTTGCGCACTGCATCAAGGAGCACCTTTATCAACTCCTGCTATCTAAATTCATAAACTTTGTATATTCGCCACGCCAAGCAAGCGGAATTGTTGTACATTCACCAGCACGGTTTTTCGCAAGGATGCATTCAACGATATTGCTGTTGCTTTCCGCTGAACCTTCTTCAGCAGCAGCGCGGTTGAGCATAATAACGATATCGGCATCCTGCTCGATAGAACCACTTTCACGAAGG
>JAZRFX010000074.1:0-12073 GCA_045643845.1 Clostridia bacterium
AATGTGATTGCACCATTACAAACGGGTGAATACTTGATACCGATTGAAAGAACAAGGATAAGAGCTGCGATGATAACATTTCTTGACTTTGTGAAGTCAACCTTGTTTTCAACAACATTTCTTACACCAACTGCAGAAATCATACCGTAAAGAACGAGTGATACACCACCAACAACTGCTGTGGGCATTGTATTGATGAGTGCTGCGAACTTGGGTGAGAAGGAGAAGAGAATTGCAAAATATGCTGCAAGTCTTACTACTCTGGGATCATAAACCTTTGTAAGAGCGAGAACGCCTGTGTTTTCGCCGTATGTTGTATTAGCGGGCGCACCGAAAAGTGCTGCAAGTGATGTTGCAAGACCGTCACCGAGAAGGGTTCTGTGAAGGCCAGGCTCTTCAACATAGTTCTTGTCAACTGTTGAGCTGATTGCACAAATGTCGCCGATATGCTCGATGATTGTTGCAATAGCGATAGGAACGATTGAAATGATAGATGTAATAACTACAGATACATTCGCATCTTTAAAGAGTGAGAACGCTGTGTTCTTCCAAACAACGGGAAGACCAATCCATGCTGCATCCTTAACTGCTGTGAAGTCAACCTGACCTGTAACAGCTGCTACTGCGTATGAAACAACAACGCCGAGGAGAATAGGAACGATCTTAATCATGCCCTTACCCCAAATATTACAAACGATTATTGTAACGATAGCAACAAGTGCAAGCCACCAGTTAGTTGTACAGTTGTCGATAGCTGACTGTGAAAGGATAAGACCGATAGCGATGATGATAGGACCTGTTACAATCGGGGGGAAGAAGCGCATAACCTTCTTTGCACCGAAAATTTTGAAAAGTGCTGCAAGAATAAGGTAGAGAACGCCAGCACATGCAACGCCTACGCCTGCATAAGCAGAGAAGTTTTCGATTCCTGCTTTCTGACAAATCTCAGCAATTGTGAAGTAACCTCCGAGGAATGCAAATGATGAACCGAGGAATGCGGGAATCTTACCCTTTGTGAGGAAGTGGAACAAAAGAGTTCCGAGACCTGCAAAAAGAAGAGTTGCAGATACGCTGAGTCCTGTCAGAAGGGGAACGAGTACAGTTGCGCCGAACATAGCAAACATATGCTGGAATCCGAGAACAACCATTTTGCCGCCGCCAAGCTCACGAGCGTCATAGATAGGACCTTCGATTTTTGTCTTTGCCAAAATAATCACTCCTAAAGTATTAAATTTTTTCACAAGCACCACCGCTTGTGTTTTATCTTTTTCATAGTACCATATATTAGATAATTTGTAAAGAAAAATTGTCGAAATATATATTAGGAAAAAACTATTTTTCAGAAAATAAAAAAATACTTGACAAAACGAGGGCTTCATTATATAATTACAAGGCATTTTTATGGAAAATGCATATCCTTGCTCCGAGGTATCGGGGCCAAAGTCCAAAAGGAGGTGTAAAAAATGGCTGAAATTATCAACAAGTATGAAACCATTTTTGTTCTTGACGCTGCACTTGAGGAGGAGAAGATTAACGCTCTTTCTGAAAAGTTCCAGAAGCTTATCGCTGATAACGCTACTGTTGAAAGCGTAGACGTATGGGGTAAGAGAAAGCTTGCTTATCCTATCGACTTCAAGACAGAAGGTTACTATGTTCTTGTGAACTTCGCATCAAACCCTGAATTCCCCAAGGAACTTGAGAGAATTTATGGTATCACAGACGGTGTTATGCGTACTATCACAATCCGTAAGGAGGCGTAATGAAATGCTTAACAAAGTTATTTTGATGGGCAGATTTACTCGCGATCCCGAACTTCGTAGTACCCCGCAGGGAATCAGCACTTGCTCTTTCTCTATCGCGGTAGACCGTAACTTCGTCCGCCAGGGTGAAGAACGCAAAGCAGACTTCATCAACTGCGTTGCTTGGAGACAGACTGCGGAGTTTATTTCTAAATACTTCAGAAAAGGCAGCATGGTTGCCCTTGAAGGAAGTATTCAGACTCGTACCTGGGATGATCAGGACGGAAAGAAGCGTTACGCAACAGATGTTGTTGTAAACCAGGTTTATTTCGCTGAAAGCAAGCGCGATTCACAGGGTGGTCCCTCTGATGACGCTTACTCACAGGATGTAGACTTCGGCTCACTTCCCGAACCTATTTCACCTATGGGTACTGATGATGATTTACCATTCTAAGATTAGGAGGTTTTGGCCATGATGGAAAAAGATAGAGCAGAAAGACCTTTCAGAGCTAGAAAGGCAAAGAAGAAAGTTTGCCAGTTCTGCGTAGATAAGGTTACTGATATCGATTACAAAGACGTTGCGAAGCTTCGTCGTTATGTTTCAGAAAGAGCAAAGATTCTTCCCAGAAGAATCACAGGTACATGTGCAAAGCATCAGCGTCAGCTTACAATTGCTATTAAGCGCGCTCGTATCATCGCACTTCTTCCTTTCTCTGCTGAATAAGTTATTTAAGATACCCTTTCGGAATAAACTGTTCCGAAAGGGTGTGTTTTTATGAAAAAATATGTGCTTTTTTTAATGGCGACAGTTCTTGTTATATCTTCATTCGCATTTAAAGATGAACCTGTTTTTTTCGAAATCGTAAAGGAAATGGGCTATGCTGATGTGGAGGAAAATCCCATCGTGGTAGCAGAATTCGTAATCCCCGAAAACTTCATCAAGGTCTATGAGCGCGATAATAATATGCTAAAGGAAAACGGCTACGACCTTACTCCGTACAAAGGGAAAAAGTGCAAAAGGTATACATATCTTATCCCGAGTGAAAATATCCGCGCAAATATCCTTGTCTGCGACGGGAAAATCATCGGCGGGGACATTTCGGGAATAACACTTGACGGAATTATGATTCCTATAAAAAATGCGGACAAAAGTTGAAATAAACCAAAAAATATGATACAATAGGAAAAAAAGGAGGAAAATCGCTATGCGACTTGACAAATTCATATCCGACGGCGCAGCGATGACAAGAAGTCAGTCACGAAAAGCCATAAAAAGCGGTAGGGTAACGCGCTCGGGCGAGGTTTTAAAAGATATCGCTCTTTCAGTTTCGGAAGACGAAATAATCCTCCTTGACGGATTGGAAATTACATACAAAAAATATGTTTATATTATGCTTCATAAACCTGCAGGCGTAATAAGCGCGACGGAGGATAAGAGGCAAAAAACAGTTCTTGATTTGCTCGATCCTTCTTACTCAAGGTACGACCTTTTCCCTGTAGGCAGGCTTGATATCGATACGGAAGGGTTCCTTCTCCTGACCAATGACGGCGACCTTGCTCACAATATGCTCTCCCCGAACAAGGATGTGGGGAAGACCTATTTTGTGCGCCTTGAAAAAGATATAACGGATAAGGAAATCGCCCTTCTTGAAAACGGCGTTGATATAGGCGTTTGCATAACAAAGCCGTCAAAAGCACAAAGGATATCGGAAAACGAAATAAACCTCACGATAACCGAAGGAAAATTTCACCAGATAAAGAAAATGGCAAACGCTGTAGGCAATAATGTAGCATACCTAAAGCGCCTCGCGTATGGTGACTTTTACCTTGATGAGTCGCTTCCGAAAGGCAATTATCGTGAACTTTCAGCACAAGAAGTCGAAAAGTTGTGCAATGTTTACAAAAGAAAATAAAAAATTTGTGTAATGAAGGTATTTGAAAATACAAAGGCTTGTGCTAAAATAGTGATAGTGTAATTTTGATAATTGCGTTTATTTTTTTAGGAGGTCATATTAAATGGCAAGTTTACAGCTCAAAAACATTTATAAGAGATATTCCGGTGGCGTTACAGCTGTTTCTGATTTCTCACTTGACATTGCAGATAAGGAATTCATCATTTTCGTTGGTCCTTCAGGTTGCGGTAAGTCAACAACACTCCGTATGATTGCAGGTCTTGAAGAAATTTCAGAAGGCGAACTTTACATCGGCGAAAAGTATATGAACGACGAAGCTCCCAAGGATAGAGATATCGCGATGGTTTTCCAGAACTACGCTCTTTATCCCCATATGACAGTTTACGAAAACATGGCATTTGGTCTTAAGCTTCGCAAGACTCCCAAGGAAGAAATCGACAAGAGAGTTCACGAGGCAGCTCGTATCCTCGATATCGAACATCTTCTTGAAAGAAAGCCCAAGGCTCTTTCAGGTGGCCAGCGTCAGCGTGTTGCTCTTGGTCGTGCTATCGTTCGTGAACCTAAGGTATTCCTTATGGACGAACCTCTCTCAAACCTTGATGCAAAGCTTCGTGTACAGATGAGAAGCGAAATTTCAAAGCTTCATCAGCGACTTCAGACAACATTCATCTACGTTACTCATGACCAGACAGAAGCTCTTACAATGGGTACAAGAATCGTTGTTATGAAAGACGGTATCATGCAGCAGGTGGATTCTCCCCAGCAGCTTTACAATAATCCCTGCAACATCTTCGTAGCAGGCTTCATCGGATCACCCCAGATGAACTTCTGTGATGCTGAAATCATCGAAGAAGGCGGCAAGATCAGCGTTAAGTTCGGTTCAAATGTAATCGCTCTTAATGACGAAAAGGCTGCAAAGGCTAAGGCTTATGTTGGTCAGACAGTTATCATGGGTATTCGTCCTGAAGATATCTATGACGATGCAGAATCACTTGAAAAGTATGCAGCATCAGCTGTAAATGCAGATGTTGAAGTTACTGAAATGATGGGTGCTGAAACATACCTTTACCTCGTAATCGATGGTATGAACTTCATCGCTCGTGTTAAGCCTGACACAACAGCTGCAATCAACACAACAGTTAAGGTTGCTCTTGATCCTGCAAAGATTCATCTCTTTGACAAGGAAACTGAAAAGGTTATCACAAACTAATTTAGTTAAATTAAAGACCGTTCCGATTGGAACGGTCTTTTTTGTCGTATGGAAATTTGCAAGATTTTATCGCTAAAGACATTTGTAATTAGTGAAATTTAGTCGGAACGCGAAAAGGGTGAAGCGGCACGCTTCTTTTTGTGCAATATATTAGGAAGAAACCCGCTAAAAATACAATTTTTTGGCGGAAAAATACTGTACATTTCAAAAAAAGTGTGATATAATGAACTCTAACTGTGAAAGTATGTCTATAAGGAGGAAAATACATGGCAAGTTTTGTGCATCTTAATAAGTCAGTTCCGCTTCCGCTCAGCTTTATAAATAAATATATGATAAGTGCAAATGCCACTTATGTAAAGGTTTATCTTTACGGCCTTGCCAAGTGTTACGAGGGCGAAGGCGAAATTTCAAACGAAGATATCGCGCAGGCTCTTGACATCCTCGAAACTGATGTAAGCAAGGCTTGGCGCTACTGGAAAAGAGTAGGCCTTGTACATAGCGAGGGTAAGGGCGTCTTGGTTTTTGACCCGATTCCCGTAGAGGCGGCGAAGGAAAATCCCACCGCCGCAAAGGAAGAAGTGAAGGAAACTTCAAAAACTGCTTCTATGAAAGAAATTTCAAAGGCTATGGGAATCAACCCCAAAATGAAGGAAACCGTCACTATGGCGGAAACACTTCTCAAAAAGCCTCTTTCACAGCGTGAGGTTACATCGCTCTATACCTTTATGCAGGACTATTCAATGTCGCAGGAAATGGTCATTGTGCTTCTTGAATACTGCGCGACGCTTGACAAAACTAATTTTTCATTTATTGAAAAAGTCGCTGAAAACTGGCATAAGCAGGGCGTAACAACTCTCCGCGAAGCGACAAAGATTTTAAACAGTCTTAATAAAGAAATAAGCACTATTAAAAAATGCAAAAAGACTTTCGGTCTTGACCGTGAATTTACGCAGACCGAAAAGAATTACATATCACTCTGGGTTAGAGAGTTCTCAATGAGCGAGGCTATGATTAAAAACGCTTACGAAAGAACAATTATGAGCACAGGAAAATTTTCAATGCCCTATATGAATACCATTTTAAAATCCTGGTTTGAAAAGGGTATAAAGACCGTTTCGCAGATTGCCGAAAAAGAGCCTGCGCCTCAACCAAAGACAAAGGGCAAAAACACAGGATATCAGCTTGACGATATGGCGGCACTTGAAAGAAAACTCCGACTTGAAAAACAAAAAAAGTGAGAGGGTGACCTTCTTTGAACGGAATATATGAAAAAGCGGCAGCAATCATAGACGACCGAAAAGAAAAAAGACGCCGCGAACTTGACCGTCGCAGACGCGAGGTTTTTGCGGTAGCTCCCAGAATTCAGGAAATTGAAGAAAACCTTGACCGCTTCGGTATCAGGATGCTTAATCTTATCGCAAGCGGCGAGTGTGACAGCGAAAAGGCGACAAGCTCTATTATCGCTGAAAATAAAACTTTTATAAAAGAACGCGACCGCCTTCTTTGTGAGGCAGGTTTTGACAGCAACTATCTTGATGTTCCGCCGTATTGCACCAAATGTGACGACAACGGCTTTGTTGAGGGGAAGCTTTGCTCCTGCCTTCAGAGTGAGATTACACAGCTCGCACTTCGTGAGGCGAATCTTTCCGAAAATCTTGCGGGACATACCTTTGAAAATTTCAAGCTTACATATTACAGCGATGAATATGTGCCTGAATACGGATGCTCTCCGCGTGAAAATATGAAGGCGATTTTAAATGACTGCAAGGCTTTTGTAGAAAACTTTGACAAGTCCGACGAAAATCTTCTCTTCTGCGGAAGCTGTGGGCTTGGAAAGACATTCCTTTCATCAGCTATCGCAAACGAACTTATAAAGCGTGGCAAGGATGTTCTTTACATCAGCTCAAACGCACTTTTCCCGATTCTTGAGGATATGCATTTCGGAAGACAGGTTGAGGAAAGCGCGCAGTACATCGTGAAAAAGATTGGCGAGTGTGAGCTTCTCATTCTCGACGACCTCGGAAGCGAATTTGTGACACAGTTTACCTGCGCGGAGCTTTTTAGAATAATCAATACCCGTCTTAATACGGGCGGAAAAATGATTATCTCTACAAATCTAAACCGCAATATGCTTCAAAATACTTATAATGAAAGAATCGCATCAAGAATTACAGGCGGATTTTCAATGCTTGAATTTTTGGGCGAGGATATAAGACGCATCAAGAAACTCGAAGGAAAAATGTAAATATGAAAAACGCGAAAGAGCTTCTTTCCGCACTTGTGGAAAAAGCGGAAAAAGTAATAATAGAATTAAACTTCAATGAGGATGAAGGGATTAAGCTTTTAGAAGAACTCAAGGCATCCCTTTCTGAAAAAGAAAATGTCGGGGAAATGCAGGAGCTTTACGATGCTTGCGTGTATAACGCGCTCGCAACAATAAACACCTGCCCCAATCAGGAAAAGAAAAATCCCCAGCTTCTTTGCGCAATAACCGACGCAAAAGAAGAAATAAAAATGATAATTGAGGTTATGTGATATCGTTTTTTGCTTAACAAAGCCATAAAACATAACGAAAATTATCTATAAACCAAAACAATATTGACACTTTCCTTGCTTGCTATTATAATTTAGCGTAAGAATTGTGAGGTAACAGGTATGAACACATTGCTTTTTGCAAATTACATACTTCTCATTAACGCTATTATTATTCTACTTGCAAGAGAGGGTAAAAATAGCGCTATTTGTCGTGTGTAAAGCGGAAAAGTAAAGTGTATTTGAATTTTGCATTTTATGGCCTGCGGCAAATGGTGCCGCAGGTCTTTTTGATTTGACAAGACCTTACAAAAACAATTTTTATCCAAGAGGAGTATTAGTTATGAAAAAAATCAAAATCACAGACATCACACTCAAAAAATTATCGCAGGAGCGCGGTGTTTCTCTACTTTTCAGGGAAAAGACTGCTATCGCTGCATGCGCAGATCTACTCGGTGCTGATGCTGTAGAACTAGCTCCTATAAAGAGTCTTCGTGAGGATACAATTATTTACAAGACCATCGCGCAGAATGTTAAAGAAAGCGCCGTTGCAATCCCCGTAGGATTTAGCGAGGAAGATGTTATAAACGCGTGGGAATGCGTACGCGACGCGGCAAAGCCCCGTCTTCAGGTTGAGCTTCCCGTATCAACTGTGCAGATGGAATACATCTACCATGTGAAAGCTGAAAAGATGCTTTCAAAAATCGCGGCACTTACCAAAAAAGCGAAAGAGCTTTGCGAAGATGTTGAATTTTCAGCACTCGATGCAACACGCGCCGATGAAGATTTCATCATTTCAGCAGTAAAGGAAGCGGAAGCAAACGGTGCAGGTGTTATCACACTTTGCGACGATGCTGGAGTATCACTTCCTGAAGAAATCGCAGCACTTACCAAAAAGGTTAAGGAAGCGGTAAATGTTCCCGTTTATGTTCAGCTTTCAAACAGTATCGGTATGGCGACAGCATCCGCTGTTTCGGTAATAAACGCAGGTGCGGACGGACTTAAGTGCACCATGACAAAGGATGACGCTCTTTCAATGAGCGCTATTGCGGATGTTATCAAGCTTCGCGGTGCTGACCTTAAAATCGAATCAAACCTTGACAATACAAAGATGTATGCAAGCATAGAGGATATGCTTTCCAAGATAAATCACGAATCATTCGAAACTGCTTCAGTAAGCGAAAAGAACAAGATTCTTCTCGACGCTGACAGCACACTTTCAGATGTTGATCGCGCTGCAAAGCTTTTGGGCTATGACCTTTCCGACGAAGACAACGGAAATGTTCACAAGGCTCTTTCACAGGTTTGCGAGAAAAAGGGTAGCGTAGGCGCAAAGGAGCTTGAAGCACTTATCGCAAGCTACGCTATGCAGGCACCTTCAACATACCACATCGAAAGCTACACAACAAACTGTTCAAATCTTACAGGTTCTATGTCGCAGGTTACACTCCGTAAGGGTGACGAAATCCTTTCAGGCGTAAGCACAGGCGACGGCCCCGTAGATTCAGTTTTCCGCGCGATTGAGCAGAGCATCGGCTTCCATTACGAACTTGACGATTTTCAGATTCAGGCTGTAACAGATGGTAAGGAAGCGCTCGGTAATGCAATCGTTCGTCTTCGCAACAACGGAAAGCTTTACAGCGGTAATGGTATTTCTACAGATATTGTAGCTGCAAGTATCAGGGCATATATCAACGCACTTAATAAGATAGTATCCGAGGAGGCATAAAATGAAAATCACATTTTCAACCAAGCATGTAAGTCGTGCTTCCTTCCTCGATACCTGTAATTATGCTTATGATTACGGCTATGCAGGATTTGAAATATTCGACGCGATTGAGGAAAGAAGAGTACATCACGACAGCATTTTGCGCAGTGACCGTGTTCCCGATTCCAAGCGTAAACTTTTGAATCGCGGACTCAGTGTTTCAGCTCTTGTTTATCCTTACAGCATTGAAAAGGAAGAAGCAAACGGCGACGAAATCTTAAAATATGTAGATATGGCGCGCAGCGCAGGAATTGAAAGAATCATTGTCCGCAATGAGGAAAAGACAACAAACGAAGTTCTTTCAAAAAAGCTTGAAAAGGCTATAAAGCGCGCTGAAGAAGCGGATATCCAGATTCTTTTTGAAACTGCAGGTTACCTTGCTGAAACCGAGAATCTTATCGATATTATAAACTACTTCTCATCCGCAGTAGTCGGCGCATCGTGGAATATGCGCGAAACCTACTTTAAAGCAGGGGAGAGCGCGGAAACCACAATCAAATCTCTCGGCGCGTATATAAGATATGCGCGTATGGGCGATATGAAAGACGGCAAGACAGTTTTAATCGGCGAAGGAACACTTCCCGTAGAAAACTTCATCAATGCTCTTTCATCACTTAACTACGACGGTTACATCTGCGTAGCGTGGAATGAGGAAATAAACGACGCTGATATCGTTTTGACTCATTTTGCAAACTATATCGGAAACATTTCCCGTGAAAAGAAAGAGTACGATCAGCTCTACTACAACCGCGACAAGTCAGGAACTTTCGTATGGAAAAAGTATGATGTTATCGATTCAACATTTTCTGATGTCCTCGACACAATGGCGGAAAGATATCCCGACCAGTACGCATTCAAATATACAACACTTGACTATACAAGAACCTATGCGCAGTTCCGCCGCGATGTTGACGAATGTGCAGCGGCACTTATCTCGCTCGGCGTAAAGGCAGGCGACCATGTAGCTGTCTGGGCAACCAACATCCCCGCGTGGTACATCACCTTCTGGGCAACCACAAAAATCGGTGCAGTTCTCGTAACAGTTAATACAGCGTATAGAATTCACGAAATCGAATATCTCTTAAAGCAGTCCGATACACATACACTCGTTATGATTGAGGATTGCAAGGATATAAATTATAAGGAAATAATGGAGGAGCTTTGCCCCGAACTTAAGTCTATGACACCTGGCGATGCACTCTATTCCAAAAAGCTTCCCTTCCTTCGCAACATCGTAACAGTCGGCTTTGAAATGGACGGCTGTCTTACATGGGAAAAGATGCTCGGCAGAAGCGCTCTCGTTCCCAAGGAAGAGGTACGCCGCAGAGCTTCACTTGTAAAGCCTGACGATGTATGTAATATGCAGTACACATCAGGAACAACAGGCTTCCCCAAGGGCGTAATGCTTACTCACAGAAATATCGTAAATAATGGTAAAACAATCGGTGACAGAATGGATTTATCCACATCTGACCGTATGATGATTCAGGTTCCGATGTTCCATTGCTTTGGTATGGTGCTTTCAATGACATCTACCATGACACACGGCGGAACACTTTATCCGATGCCTTACTTCTCGCCAAAGAGCTCACTCGCGTGCGTGAATGATGAGCATATCACCTGCTTCAACGGTGTGCCGACAATGTTTATTGCGATGTTCAATCATCCCGATTTTGCAAAGACTGATTTCTCATATGTCCGCACGGGCATTATGGCAGGTGCCAACTGTCCTGCAGACCTTATGCGCCGCGCGGCAGACGAAATGAATATGCGCGAAATCATCTCGGTTTATGGTCAGACTGAAGCTTCCCCCGGTTGTACAATGGGCGAGGTTAATGAAGATATCGACCACCGCGTTGAAACTGTTGGTAGCGCATTCCCCGGTGTTGAATGTAAAATCATCGATCCCGAAACGGGCGACGAGCTTCCCGACGGAGAAAGCGGCGAATTTGTAGCGCGTGGCTTTAATATAATGAAGGGTTACAACAAAATCCCCGAAGCAACGGCGCAGGCAATTGATAAAGACGGCTGGCTTCATTCAGGCGATATCGCCTGCAGAACGCCTGACGGATATTATAAAATCACAGGCAGACTTAAGGATATGATTATCCGCGGTGGCGAAAACCTTTATCCGCGTGAAATTGAGGAATTCTACCTCACAAATCCCAAGGTCCGCGATGTTCAGGTAGTCGGTGTTCCCGACGAAAGATACGGCGAAGAATGTTGTGCGTGGGTGATTCTTCACAAGGGCGAAGAATCAAGCGAAGAAGAAATGAAGGAATACGGCTACGCGTCAATCGCGCGTCATAAAGTTCCTCGCTACTTTATCTTCACAAACGAATTCCCGATGAATGCCGCAGGTAAAATCTTAAAGTATAAGATGCGCGAAGATTCAATCGAGCGCCTCGGCCTTAAAAAGTAAGTATTTTTGAAAGGAAGTTATATATATGCTTAACATCAAAATCGAAAAAACAACAACCCCCAAACAGAAACCCGCGAAAGGCGAAAAGCTCGGCTTTGGTAAAATCTTTACAGACCATATGTTTGTAATGGACTATACTGAAGGCAAGGGCTGGCACGACGCAAGAATCGTTCCCTTCCAGGACCTTGTAATGAGCCCTGCTGCAATGGTATTCCACTACGGTCAGGAAATGTTCGAAGGTCTTAAGGCGTACAAGGGTGTAGACGGCAAGGTTCGTCTTTTCCGCCCCGATATGAACGCGAAGAGAACAAACGATACGAACGACCGTCTTTGCATTCCTCAGCTTCCCGTGGAAGATTTCGTAGAAGCAGTTAAGGCAGTTGTAAAGGTTGACGAAGACTGGATTCCCACAGAAGACGGCACATCACTTTACATCCGTCCCTTCATCATTGCAACAGACGAATTCCTCGGCGTTGCTCCTTCAAAGAC
>JAZRFX010000075.1:0-6962 GCA_045643845.1 Clostridia bacterium
AATATCAAGGTTGAGCGCTTTTATAACATCGGGCGAATCCTTTTCGTACCTGAAATAAACATCCTTCATTTTAAGGACAGTTTCGCCGTATGTTTTTTTGTTTTCCTTTTCGATTTTATTTGGGGAGTGGTCATTTAAGAAGTTTTCGAGGAACCTCCTGCCTTCTCTTACGGTTACGGGAGATGCGCCGTCTTTTTTGAGTGAAGCGAAAACGCGCATAGCACAAGGCATAGCCGAGAGCATAGTGCTCTTCACCTTTTCAAGCACCGCGGGGGCATCTTCGGGTTTTCCGCAAAAGGCGATTTTCCCTTCGTCAAGAACCACCATTTTGTCGGCAAATGCAAGTGCCTCCTCAAGACGATGCTCCGAAAGAATGACTGTCACACCAAGCTCGCGGTTTATCTTATAAACTGCATCTAAAAGCTCCTGCGATGCAATTGGGTCAAGCTGACTTGTAGGCTCGTCAAGAATAAGCACGGAGGGTTGCATAACCATAACGGATGCAAGGTTTAGAAGCTGTTTTTGCCCGCCTGAAAGGTCGGTTGTCTTTTTATAGAACCAATCCTCGATACCAAAGAATGATGCCATTTCCGAAACCCTTGCGCGAATTTCGCTGTTTGGCGCACCGAGGCTCTCAAGACCGAAAGCAAGCTCGTGCCACACTTTATCCGTTACAATCTGATTTTCGGGAGATTGCATAACAAAACCGATTTTTTCGCTTTGCGTCCTTGTATCGAGAGAGGTGACATCTTCATTTTCAAAAAGGATTTCTCCCTCCTTCTCCCCGTTTGGAGAAAGGACGGGTTTAAGAAGGCGCAAAAGAGTGGATTTACCGCATCCTGACGGACCGCAAAGCACTATAAATTCGCCTTTTTCAATTGAAATATTCACATTGTCTAGCGCGTACTTTTCGCTTGTTGGATATCTGAATTTTAAATCATTTATTTTATAGCTTTCCATCTTATCGCCTCCCTTACTTCAATGATTACAGGTGTCATACAAAGCATAAAATGCGCCGTATGAATACCGATTGAAAATTTGCCGACTGTAAACATCGGGAAATATGTATACGCAAGTGCTCCGCTGTAAATTCCGCAAAAGATTATTACTGTGAGCACGCACATCCACAAAAGTGCAACCGCGTCGCGTTTTTCAAAGCGGAAAATCGAATACGCCGTCCTGCCCGAAAGTCCGTAGCCGCGGCTTTTCATACTGTCGGCAGTTTCTACTGCGTTTTCAAGCGACCAGGTGATGAGGATTGAAAAAATCCTTATTGCCGAGCGCACGCGTTTTATAATGCTTCCCTCCGACATACTTATTCCGAGTGTTTTTTGCACCGCCTTTATTTCGCGTAGGCGCGCTAAAAATGTCGGAACAAAGCGGAGTGTCATTGAAATTACAAGCGAAAGCGAAGGGATTATCCTGCCGAAAAGGTAGATGAATTTGTCGCTCGTCATAATTTCGTTGTACGCTGTAAAATGGATTATTACCGCCATAAGCATTGCCGCCGCGGCGAAGCCGTAATAAAACGATTCGAGCGTTAATGGATTTCCGCTTGGAAGATATGTAAGTATCGTTATTCCCTCATGGCTGAAAAGCGGGTTTATAACTGCGCCGAGAAGCATTATCGGGATTGCCGAAAAAACGCTTATCAGCGCGGCCTTTTTGCCTTTAAGAACGGTTATGTAAACAATTGCCGAAAAGAGCGTTATTCCAAGTGATACGGGGTGCATAAGGAACATCGAAAGCCCTATCACAAGCAGGAAATATATGAAATTTACTATCGGGTGATATGTTCTAAATTCCTTCATGGTGCACCTCCTTACCTTTTATTGAACATCCTTGCCGAGCTGGCAGGTGTATACCCATTCGATACGGTCGCCTTCGCGTAGTCCGTAGCGTGAGCATCCGTAATTGGGGAACCATCCGTTGACGCTGTACATCCAGCCTGAAAGCTCTCCGCCGTCAAACTCGTACAGATTATGAATTCCCTCGATATATGCGCTGTTATATATGGGAGTACTTACATACTCCATATGAATACCATTTTTTCTGGTTTCACGAAGAAGGACATTGAAGACACTTTCCCCTTCGTAAAATGTGACGGTTTTTTCCGCAAGGATTACTCCGTCCTCGGGGACAAGCTTCCATTTTGCTTTATCAAGCTTATCAAGGTTATTAAGCAAAGTGTCACATCTTATAGAAAGCGTGCACTTCATTTCCCTGTCACTTATGGTGACGGTCTGCGGTTCAATGGGAATTGGTTTTCCTTCGGGCACGGGCTGTGTCTGGTATTCATCCATTCCCGTTTCCTTGTTGATTTTCATCCCCTGAAATACTTTGTCCACTTCTTTTTCAGGCTCTGTTTCTTCAGCAGGCGGATTTTCTTCATTTTCTTCTTGCTTTGCTGCATCCTCTGCAGGATTTATTATTTCTTCGAATTCTTTTTGTATTTGTGTTTGTTTTTGCTCGGGATTTTCAGCCACTTTTTTTGTAGGAGTATCTTCCCCTAAACTATATGTAAAAAGGAGAAGTCCGACAATTATCAAAAGCGACAATATTTTCCCTTTGTGTTTTTTGAGAAACATCAACTTCTTCCCACCCTTTCTAAAAGGTTATACACCATTTGTGCAATTTCCGCGCGCTTTACCTCGCTTTTTGGAAGAATTTCAAGTCCCTCTTCATTTATTATACCTTTACTTATACAAAATGCAAGCGGTTTTATCGCCCAGTCTGATGTTTTGACATAGTCAATATACATCGAAAGAGTGTCACGAGCCGCCATTGTTTCGATATTATTATCAATTCCAAGGAGCGCCGCCGCGCGCGAAAGCATAACGGAGGCCTCCTGCCTTGTGATTGTGCCGTGTGGGTTAAAAAGCCCTTCTCCTACGCCGTTTATGATTCCGCTTTCAAACGCCGCTCCTACATATCCGTAAAACCAGTCGTTTTCTTTTACATCAGTAAAGGCATTGGTATTTTTTGTTTCTATGCCAAGGGATTTTACTATAATTGTGGCAAACTCGGCGCGAGTCATAGTATTTTCAGGATCGAAAATATTTTCGCTTTTTCCATTGATTACGCCCTTTTGTACAAGTTTTTTTATAGCATCTTCATTTTTGTGTCCTATGGTATCGCTGAAATTCATTTCTTTGATTTCAACGATAGTTTCTTTTGTTTCTTCAACATATGCTACTGCTTTTGCATCCGTCATTTTCATAAGGAGAGGAAGGCTATTTTCCGCACGATATAGCGCTACAAGGCTATAAAACGCCTGCTCGGTCGCCATCTGATTGACGCCTCCCGAAGATATATGCTTAAAGCCCTTTTCGTATCGGTAGGAAAGGAGGTTATCGAGAGCGGTTTTTCCTTCTTTCACAAATCGTGCATCGTCATTTTTTATTCCAAGACTGCAAAGTGCCAGAATCACCTGTGCTGTGCTTTCGCAGGTTTCTCCGCCTTCAAAACCGCCACTTGAATCCTGGCGATTGGAAAGCATTAAAAGAGCTTTTTCCACGGCTGTATTTACTTTTTCATTATCCATATAGGAAGAAAGTGAGGTAAGCGTCATCGCAGTTATGTCGATGTCACTTTGCGGTGCGCTCGCAATAAGCGACCAGCCGCCATCTTCCTTTTGTGAGCTTAAAATGTGCTCAAGGTACATTTGTCTTGTTGCCTGAATTTTCGCGTCGGGATTTTGCGGAATTTCGTAATTTTTACTATCAAGAGCGATAAGCGCCCAAATCGCGCCGTTTATTCCCTGCGCTATTGTTTTTTCGTAATCGCCTAAAGGGAGTAAGAGGTTATAGCCTCCTACATCAGCAGGGTTCTTACCGATTGATGTGAGTGCAAGGATTACTCTTGAATACTCGGTGTATTTTTTGTTATGGAGATTTCCTTTGTGTTCTTTTACATAATTTTCGACAGTTTCATAATACTTTTGATAATATGCGTCGGGAATGTCGGCACTGCTTCTTGCAAGGCCAAGAACAGCCCACTCGCCACCGATTGAGCCAACGCACGGATCGGCTACAGTTTCGTATATATACTGCGCCGTTTCGCTCATTACATCATCTTTCGCAAACGCATAAAATGACATACTGAAAATTATTGTAAAAATCAAAAAGATTGATATAATTTTTTTCATTTTAATCTCCTTAACAAAAAGCCAAAAGCGAGCGGTCGGATTATAATCCCGACCGTCCGCAATCAGCCAAAGGTATTATTTTGCTACATTCTCACAAAAGCGCATAAGAATTGTTGCAACCTGCGCACGAGTTGCTGTTGACTTGGGTGAAAGAGTAGTTTCGCTTGTGCCATTAACAAGCTCTGACTTATTTGCCCACGCGATTGCGTCAAGGGCAAAGTCACTTATGTCATTTGTATCTTTGTAGGATGAAACATCTGCCTTGTCAGTTACATCGTAGCCCATCATTTTTGCAAAGCGATAGATTATAACTGCCATTTGCTCGCGCGATACATCGCTTGAAGGCGCAAACTCGGTTTCACTTACACCATTTACGATTCCGTTTGCCGCCGCCCACATAACTGCGTCTGAATACCACTCGCCTGAAGGCACATCAGTAAAGCTGCTATTTTCAGCTTTTTGGGCAGGGTTTGCAAGTCTGTAAAGAACGGTTACGAGCATCGCTCTTGACATTTTGCTTTCAGGCTTGAAGCCTTCGCCCGTACCCTGCATAAGATTTTTCTCATATACATATTTTACGGATTCGTAATGCCAATCGTCTTTTTTGACATCGGTAAATGTAGATTCTGTGAATACGGGAGTTTCGGTTTCTTCCTTCTTTTCTTCCTCTTTGGGCTCTTCCTTTTCAGTTTTGATTGAAGGAGTCTTGCCTGAATAGAAAGGATCGCCGATATCCGCGCCAAGCTGACAGGTGTACTGCCACTTGATTACATCGCCGTCGGTTACTTCAAATTCAGATGCTCCGTATTTTATAAATGTGCTGTTGAGAGTAATCATCCAGCCACTTCCGCTGCCCGCATCGAATTCGCCGAAGGAATCGTAGTCAATACCCTTGTGCGTAAATCCGCCGATTGCACCGAGGTAGAATCCGTCTTTCGTAGTTCCTGTGTACTGATAAGTAAATTCTTTTGCATCAAGAAGGCGGATTGTTACATCGGCAACTGTATCGCCCGCTTTGAAGGGAACTTTTACTGAAGAAATTATTGTTCCGAGCTGTTCGGGATATGCTACATTTTTTTCGCCTTCCACGCGCTTTCCCTTATCCACGAAACTGATTTTTACATAGCCTGCGATTTCACTATCTTCAAGGTCGAATTCAAGCGAGGGCTTTGAAGAACCTGATGTCTTTTCCTTGACAGTCAGGATAAGCGTATGTGAATCGCTGTCAGTTTTTCCGTCATTTGCAACAAATACAATTGTGTATGTTCCAACTGCCTCGGGAGTAAACGTGTAATATTCTTCAATTAGTGCAGCTTCTCCCTCGCCTACCTTTGCGGTATAGGTCATTTCGTCGTCTTCACGATCTGTGAATACTCTTGACATACTGATGGCATACGTTCCGCCGATGTTAAGTGTTGCAGTTTTTGGAGCTGTTTCACGGATGAAAGGAGCCGTGTTGTCACTCGGCAACATTCCGATGCTCACCGTAATATCGGGAAGCATACTGCGGGTTGTAAATGTTGTTTTATTTTCTCTTGTTCCGCCTCCGCCGTCGGGAATATTTCTGTGGCTGTCAAGGTCATCCGAGAAGGTTGTAACACCGATTACACCAACGCCAATATAACCGTCGGTAAGAGTAAACTGTGTTTCATCGCGGTCAGAAGGAACTGTAAATTCCATAGTAGTACCATAAAGCGAGAAATCGTACTGCTTTCCTGTGCTTAAGACGCTTTCTTCCCCGAAGGAGTAATGAAGATGGGCCTTACTTTCTCCGTCGGTATTTCCGCTGTATCCTGGGTTATATGTACCTGAAATCTTCGGGATGGGAGTATGCACTCCGACAAGTTTAAGACTGATAGTATCCCCTGCAGCTACGGGATTATCGGGATGTGTAATGTTTTTCACAACGAGGCTCACCTTGTCACCGCGGACAATCTGATAAGCAACACCGTTATCGGTAGTGACGCGAATTATATTATTGCCCGATACGATAGGAGCAGTATAGCCACCCTCAACCGATTCAAGAATAGTATAGGTTGCCCCCTTATCACCTGAAACTGCAACCTCTTCTATATTTCCGCCTTCAAGAGTGGGAGAAAGTGTGATTTTCCCGCTTTCACCAAAGAAATAAAGTGTGTCGAATTCAGCATCCCACGCCTTTTTATTTGATTCCTGATAAGAAAGACTTCCTGCACTTGTCTTACAGTCAATATTAAAGTCTACATCCGGGGTGCTTCCCCCTACTGTAACTACAAAAAGTCCTGTCCTTGCCTCGTCTGCTGCTCCATAGAAACCGCCGTAAGAACCGCCGTCAATCATTATAGCGTCATAGGTTATTTCAATGATTGCAGTTCCTTCGCCGATAGCGGTAAGAGTACGCCAATTACCGCTGCTGTTGGTCATTGGCTGATTTTCATAGGGCGTAAGGCTTACTACATCCTCGCCTGAAATGATATTGAAGTTAAAATCAGGCTGGATTATATGATTCATATGGTTATTGATAATTTCCCACGCTCTATAAGCCTTGATAGTCTTTTTTTCGCCGAGCGCAAGTGACAAATGATTCTGCTGATTTATATTAATAAGCACGCTGTCATCTGCTACTATCGAAGCATCGGTTCCTGCAGATTCATAATCGACACGGTCGGTGGGAAGTGAATCTTCACTACTATGAAGAACTGTCACAGAGTTTCGTGTAAGATAGCCCGCCTTTGTAATCTTTCCGTTCATTGATACTCGGTAGCTGAGGTCACCCTCCGCGGCAAAATAATGAGTTGTAGTACCGTCGGTGTTTTCTACCGATGCAAGAGGCTCA
>JAZRFX010000076.1:0-6193 GCA_045643845.1 Clostridia bacterium
TCAGGCACATATTTTTCTCTGTGAAAAGAAACAAGACCGTTACCGCCATTTCCTGCTTTAACGGTTATATTCGCCTTATCTACAAACACAAAAAGGCACCTCCGAATACTGTAATAAAATAACAAAAAGGCTCGGAACTTAATCCGAGCCTTTATCTTTTGATTTACGCAGGATATACGCTTACCTGCTTCTTATCCTTGCCCTTACGCTCGAACTTAACTTTTCCGTCAACAAGAGCATATAAGGTATCATCGCTACCAATACCTACATTGATACCGGGATGAATTTTAGTTCCTCTCTGACGAACGAGGATGTTACCTGCAAGTACTGCCTGACCGTCAGCACGCTTAGCGCCAAGACGCTTTGACTCACTGTCACGACCGTTCTTTGTAGAACCTACACCCTTCTTATGAGCGAACAACTGAATATTCAATGCGAACATTATAATTTCACTCCTTCCAATAGCATACAGAATTACTTCTGTGTAAATTTCAAATATTTTTTATACTGCGATTCAAGCTCGGTTATGAACATAACGAGTGAATCAAGCAGAATGTCTGCACCGCTACCCGATTTTTCGGATATTGTGCAAGTAACAAAACCGTCGCGGTCTTCATAAGAAAGCTTTGCGAGATTTTGTTTTTCAATGCCGTTAATAGTAAGCCACACAACTGATGAAACGGATGCGCAAACTATATCTGCGCCACTTTCGGCAAAGCCGCTGTGCCCTTCCACCGTGAACTGTGTGATTTTTCCGTCGGTATCTGCTACCGTAGTAAACTTAATCATAATTACGCATTGATTGCTGTGATTTCAACCTTTGTATAGGGCTGACGATGACCAGTCTTGTTTCTGTAACCCTTTTTGGGCTTCATCTTGAAGATGATGATCTTCTTACCCTTTGTCTGGCTGAGAATCTTAGCAGATACAGTTGCGCCCTCAACTGTAGGAGCACCTACTGTAAACTTACCTTCTTCACCAACTGCAAGAACCTGATCAAATTTGATTTCTGCGCCTGCTTCGCCTTCGATTTTCTCAACGAAAACAACGTCGCCAACCTTTACCTGATACTGCTTGCCACCAGTTTTGATTACTGCGTACATTTGTTGCACCTCCCGTTTAAACAGACTCGCTATTAAGGCGTGTAAAAACACTTTATGGCCTTTTCTACGCGGTTACTGTGCTATGATACCACAAATCAAGGGGTATGTCAAGGATTTTTTATTTTTTATTACAAATTATTCCTGTTACGGTCCTTCTACTACCGCGAGCATAAGAACACCGATGAGAACTATTGTTATAAAGAAGTATTTCATAGGGGTAAGCTTTTCTTTAAGGAAGATTCTTGAAAGAAGAAGTGCCACGATACAACCTGATGAAAGAATGGGTGCTGCAACGGCACCATTTCCGCTGAGCGCATATACATAAGTAAACTGACCTGCAGTTTCAAATATTGCGGCGAGGAACTTATCCTTCTGCTTTATTGCTGAGCCAAACTTAACATTCTTTATCTTCATAAATATATATAAGACAAGCGCAACAAGTGCAAAAGTAAGCTCGTAGCTTGTGTTTGCAACGGCTTCCAAGGTTTCCTCGGTCACACCAACGAGAGGTGTTGCAGCAAAATCGTCAAGATAAAATGCATCTGCAAAAGTTCCTACAGCGTCGAGTATTGCATATACAAAAGGCATACAAAAAGCTATGATTGCCATTTTCTTGCCGAGGACCTTTTTGCGCACTGTTTCTCCCCTGTTTTCAAGGAAGCCTACACCGAGTACGCCAATAAGCATAAGAACTACCGCAATGATTGCAGGTAATGAAAGTGATTCTTTCAAAAAGATAACGCAAAGAAGCGCGCACATTGCACCTGAAGTGTTTTCGATGGGGTCTGATATGGATTCTTCAATAAAACGCATACCGAAATATGAAAACGCCATAGATACAATATAAAGCATTGACACAGGAAGATATTTGATAAGGTTAACGGGATTATAATTGATATTCTGTGTAAGAAGTGTGAATACCGCGTGGATACCCATTACGATACCTACGCAAACACAAATTTTAAGATGCGAATATTTTTCCTGAGGCTTGGCACCTTTCTTGTAAAAAAGTTCAGCCGTTCCCCATAAAATAGCTGTAAGTACAGCGAATACAAACCACATATAATTTTCTCCTTTAATAATTTATTTTCGATGTATAGAAGAGTGTCGCTACTCTCTTACACCTCATCCGTCAGCTATCGCTGACACCTTCTCCTCAAGGAGAAGGCTTTTACTACATTTCTTGGTAAAATATAATTAATTAAAAAAGAGAAAACTGCGGCGGCGAAGTAGTACCTTGTCCGTAGGCTCTTTTCTTACACCTGGGATGAGCCATAAAGACTTCGGGAGCCTTATAATTATTATTTCGTGCTGACATATTTCGCCACCTCCTTAAGTGATTTTATCAGCAGTTAAATTAACTTCTTTTTGCGAGAGATATTGCGCCATCAATATGGTCGCAGAAGTTTTCGCGGCCTACCTTTTCAACAAAGCCTGCCTTTTCCATAACGCGCATAGGCTGGTCGTTTACGTGTGAAAGGATGAGCTTAACGCCGTTTTCATCAAGTTTCTTATAAAGATCAGAAAGCGCATTCATCGCTGTAACATCTATTGCAGGAACACTGCGCATACGAAGAATCAAGCACTTGGTATATTCTTTAGTAGTGATACTTGCAATTCGGTCTGCCGCGCCGAAGAAAAGCGGGCCTGTAATTTCATAAACTCGAACTTCCTTGGGAAGAACTGCAAGCTTTTCACTGTCGTCTGTTTCTTCCTCGGCATATTTCCAACCGACTACGCCTGTTTCGTCGCTCATACGCTTCATAAAGAGAAGGCACGCAAGAACGAAGCCAACCTCGATAGCGATTACAAGGTCAAATACTACTGTAAGAATAAATGTGATTACAAGTACTGCGATATCACTCTTGGGAGCAGTCTTGATAAGATGCACAAACGGTCTCCAATGGCTCATATTATAAGCAACGATAAAGAGGATTGCCGCGATAGTAGGCATAGGAATAAGCGCCGCATAAGGCATAAGCACCACGAGAATTAAAAGAAGGACAATCGCGTGAACTATTCCCGAAATGGGAGTTGTACCACCGTTTTTGATATTAGCTGCTGTTCTTGCGATAGCACCTGTTGCGGGGATACCACCAAAGAGCGCACTGCCGATATTACCAACGCCCTGCGCCACAAGCTCGGCGTTTGAGCGATGCTTGCTATTTGTCATACCATCAGCAACAACGCAGGAAAGAAGCGATTCAATCGCCGCGAGGATTGCTATCGTGAACGCATCGGGAAGAAGTGTTTTTACAAGTCCAAGATCAAACTCGGGCATAGAAAACCTGGGAGCGCTACCGCTGATTTTGTAAAGCTTGCCGATTGTTAAAACATCCATTTTCATCGCCATAAAGATACCTACAACAACTGCGATAAGCGATGCGGGAATCTTCTTATTTATATAAGGCCATACGATAAGGATTGCAAGCGACACTACGCCGACAATTACCGCTTCTATATTGACAGTTGAAATGTATTTAAAGAACACTTCGAGCTTCTCAATTGTTTCAATGGGCTTCTCCCCACCTGCATATACAACGCCGAAGAAGTCCTTGAACTGACCGATAAGAATTGTTACGGCGATACCTGCAGTAAAGCCCGTTGTGATTGTATAGGGAATGAACTTTATAAGCGAGCCGAGCTTGAACACGCCCATAAGGATAAGGATGATACCTGCCATAATCGTAGCAATTACAAGACCAGGCATACCATTTCGCGCAACGATTCCCGCAACGATAGTGGCAAATGCCGCCGTCGGGCCTGAAATCTGCACATTGCTACCGCCGAGAAGTGCAATTATAAAGCCTGCAACGATTGCGGTATAAAGACCTTCCTCAGGACCTACGCCTGATGCGAGCGCAAGCGCGATTGAAAGCGGAAGCGCAATTATCGCAACAATAATACCTGCAATAACATCCTTGATAAATTTTTCTTTTGTATATGTTTTCATAGATGAAAACAACATTGGTTTAAGTTCTGACATATGTACATCTCCTTTAATTGCTAATTATACCATATATCTTCATAAAAAATCAATAAAAAACAAAAAATACAGAGCACTTTTTAGTGCTCTGTATTTGCAAGTCTTGACATATTCACAAAATAAACCGCAAATAACACCATCGCGGAAAGCATCCAGCCAACAGGCCATACGGCGTATAAAAATGTCATATTCGGAACTATCGGAAACAGAACATACACCCAGATAAATCGCAACACACATAAAAACAAAAGGCTTGTTATCGCAGGTGAAATGGGTTTTCCCATGCCTTTTAATGTTCCGCCTATCACCTCATTAATTCCGCAGATGAAATATGTACTTGAAACAATAATCATTTTTTGTTGCGAAAAGTCCAGAACCGCAGGCGAAGAACTCATCAGGGATGAAAGTTCGCGCGAAAAGATTGCCGACATCATTCCCAGACTTGCGCCGAAAGAAACTGTTATCAACATCGCCTTTATCATAGCCTCTTTTGCACGTTTCAGATTGCCTGCGCCTATATTCTGTGCCACATAAGGAATTACGGCAAGAGATGGTGCATAGGATATCTGATATAAAATGCCGTCATATTGGTTGGCAATAGCAATTCCCGTAGTTGCATCCGGCCCGAAGCTGTTGACGGCAGTCGCAATTACAACATTTGCAAGCGCATACATTGAACTTTGAAAACCTGCAGGAACGCCGTTAAAAAGTATGGCTTTTACCTCTGCTAAATCAAATCTGATTTTTCGCAGATTGATGCGCACAACATCTTTTCTTTTGAAAAGTGTTACCAGTGTCAGCACACACGATACAGAAGTTGAAATAATTGTTGCAACGGCTACTCCCTCCACTGCTTTCCCGAAGTATTTTACAATAATAAAAGTAGATATAAATTTTATGATGCTTCCGGTAATCAAAAAGTACATAGGTCTTTTTGTATCCCCTATTGCACGAAGTATAGATGCACTGAAATTATAAAGCATCATAATAGGAACGCCACAAAAATACAACCTGAAATACAGAGTCGCCTGTTCCAGTAAAGAATCAGGGCAGTTCATCATTTCAAGCAGTTTTTTTGCAAATATTGTACCAGCAAGCATCAGCAAAACGCCACCCGATATGGCAAGAAGAATGGCAGTCATAACGGCTCGGTTAACCTTTTCCTTCTCGCCTGCGCCTATATGTCTTGCAACAACGACGTTTGCCCCGGCGGAAAGCCCTATAAGAAGGCTTGTGAACAGGATTATCAGCGTACCGCATGCGCCGACTGCTCCAACCGCTGTTTCATGTCCTAAAAATTTAAGAACAGCCGAATCGGCAACAGTGAACAAACACTGCACAACATTCATTATCATTATAGGAAGTGTCATGGATAAGAGCCCTTTTGTCACAGAGCCCGAAAGCATATTTACATTTTTATTTTTCATATTCTTCACTCTTCAGTAACACAATTGTTTCAAACTTACTGATTTTTATACCGCTACCGTCATATTCCAAATCTTCTTCAAGATCAGAACTTTCGTTTATACGATATAACCTAAATTTGCAAGTAACATCTTTCTCAATTTCGATAGTTTTTTCGTCACCTTTATTAGTGATTAAAACAGCATATTCTTCCCCGTTTGTTGCCGCCATAGCAGAAACTCCTTCGGGAATGTCTGTCACTTCTGCGCGGGTTCCGAGTTTATAAAGGTTATTGAAAGCCTTGAAGGAATAATATGTTTTGAAAGGATGATATGTGTTTGAATCAAAAAGCCCCTGATAACTCCCATAAACCTGTCCGTCGTAATACATAAGCATATCGATTTTTGTATTGTGCATACGCATCATCATTTCAGAAACATTGGCGCTGTCTTCAAGGGTTCCGCGTTTTTTGACGCTGGGATTCCACTCATTCAAGAAAACCTCGATATCTCCAAATCCGTATTTTTCGAGTTCTGTTTCAACATACCGCTGATAAATGAGGTTCTTTTCAACATCCGAATACGAATGCCAAGAGAAGAAATCAAAGGGGATTTTTTCTTTACTGCACATTTCCATAAACTTATGAAAACATTCAATATAGTAGTCGCGGCGTTTACTGATTTTTGCCTCGTCGGGAACT
>JAZRFX010000077.1:0-2825 GCA_045643845.1 Clostridia bacterium
CAATCCAGTATCAAGCACCGCGCCAATGGCTACCACGATGCCCTTAAAAATTTCGTTGCCCTCGGCAGATGCACGCCAATCCCAAGCGGCACTCAGGATAGAGTCAATAACAGCAAGTTTATCTTTATCGGTCATAATAAAACCCTCCCTTAAATGTTTTTCAAAACCACAACAAGAGCCGTAAGAAAAAGAGTGATAGCCAATAAATCAACCATACTTACCCTCCCTTTATTCGGTTTCCTCCAACTGGAAGTGCATATACCAATACTCTGCGCTTATCGCAAAGCGGATGTCGGTTAAGCCAAGAAGTTCTCCCGCGACCCACGCCGCAAGTTCCTTATCGCTCATGGCGCGGATTTTATCGCCGTTAGTCATTAGCTTTCGCCTCCTTGTGCTTGGCAGACCTGTCCTTTCTCAACCCCCAGCTATTGCGGAAAATAGCGCCAGTTTTGGGGTTTCGGGAATATCCCAGCGGTACGCAGCTGTAGCAATACTTGCGCTGCTTCGGCTCACCATCGGTAAATGGTTTGCCGCAAACACCACACGCGCTGTTGTGTGTATCGATTTCCTCATACCCGTCATCGGGTTCAAATTCGGGACACCAGCTTATGTAGTAAGTGGAGTCAATGCCGCTACCCGACCCGATAAGATACGGAACTTTAATTGCTTTCCAGCCCTCAACAGGCTTGTATGCGGGCTGCTTTGTGTGAGGGTCAAATTCGCTCCATGAGCAGCCGCCGCAAGCTTTCTTGCAATCGAAGCAGATGTTAGTACCGCCTCGGTTGCGTGCTTCTTTCGCCATGGGTCTATTCCTCCAATTTAGTGATTTCAATTTCTACGCGCGGATTATCCTTACAGCCTAAAACCACCTTGCTCCCGTCATGGCTATAGGCGATGCCGCAGTTATCGTCCTTAATAACTCCGTAATGCACAAGAATGTCGCAAGTAGCCGCCAGCAGATTGCAAAGGTCTACGCGGCGATTTGTGGGCATATAGTACACGCATTTGATATTGCAAGGCGCGTCTATGTTGTACCACTTGTAGGGGATGTGCTTTTCAGCATCCATTTGGTACGCAAGGAACTGCTTAGAGGGGATGGGGATTACCCGCCCCTTGGCATACACCATTCGCTGACTATTCTTCTTTGTGATGGGGCAACCTTAGATAGTAAATTTCATCGTCTTAATAAATCCTCCACAATTCTGCCTGTGGCGGGGAAGAACAATGCGTGGCAAGTACCCGTCTGCCCGAAGCGGTTTTTCCGCACGATAATCTCTATCGGCGTACCCTCCCAAGGCTTCGGCGGCTCGTCTGCCATTGCATAGTAGTCCTCGCGGTGCAGCATGATAATTCCGTCTGCATCCTGCTCAATAGCGCCGCTGTCGCGGAGGTCGCTTGCCTGCGGTCTTTTGTCATTTCTCGCGGTGTTCTCTCTGTTCAGCTGGGCAAGCACCAGCAGCGGGACATCCAGCTTGGTAGCCAGCTGCTTGAGGTCGCGGGAAATGTCCGTCACAGCTTCATACTTGCTTACTCTTCTGTCGCTGGGGGTGATAAGCCCAAGATAGTCAATGACGATGCAACGCAAGTTCTTAATGCTCTTTGCCATTCTGCCGATGTCAGCCACAGTAGCAGAACACTCTGCGTTGGCATAGAACTGATGGCTCGCCAGCTTCTCCGTGGCTTCGATAATCTTAGCGCACTCTTCTTCGCTGTCGATTTTCTCAAGCAACACACGGTTGGATGGCAGACCGCTCACCCTTGCTACGCGCTTGCCTTGCAGCTGCTCTACTGACATTTCAAGGGAAACGAACAGCACCGCACCGCTTTGTGCCACATGGTCTGCGATTTGCAGCGCCAAGGTGGTTTTACCCATGCCAGGTCGGGCTGCAAGGATGTAGACACAAGAGCGAAGCATACCGCCCGAAAGCATCCTGTCCACGGGAGCAAAGCCAGTAGATACCGCACCATTGCCTCGGTCTGTGCGCTCTCTGTGAGCGAAGAACTTGTTGGCAAGCTCTGTGGGGTTAAGGGTCTTGTTGGCAATGCCACCCTCGCTGATTTTCTTTAGCCGCTTCTCAGCTTTTTCAATGATTTCCGCAGGAGCAACATCTTCCGCTGCGCTGCCAAGTATATCTCGCACCATGTCGGTGATGCTTCTTCGCTGAGATTCTTCTCGCAAAAGGTTGCAGTACAAGCCAATGTTGTGCGGGTAAACCGATGCCTCTGCAAGCTCTTGGAAAAAGTTTTTTGGCAACTCATGTCCTCGCGCTTTCAGCTTTTCTTTCAGCACCACGGAGTCCATAGCATCGGTTTCCATGATTACGGAAAAGAGAGCGCCATAGAACGGGTCTTGGAAGTCGCTGGCAGATATGAGCGCGGCTGCTTCTTCCTTTGCTTCGGGAAACAACAAAAGACAGCCGCAAATGGATGCTTCCGCATTGTCGGGCAATCTAAAAAATTCCATAGCTTAATCCTCCACAAGCTGCGGAACGCCGTTTTCATCAAGAACGAAGCGGCGGGGCTTGGGCAGCTGCGCTGCTTCTTCCTGCAAGGGCAAGGTGTTGGTTTCGTCTTCCCATCTGCGCTGGTTAAGCCAAGTAGAGGGATGCGGGATATACTTCACATCCTGCCATTGCTGGGTGCGCTTCTGCGCTTCAATCGCTTTGAGCAAGATTTCCAAAGTCACATTGACCTTGGCAAATGCTTTCTCTGCACTCCCCTTGCCCACCTTACGGGGGTAAGCTTGCCAAAATTCGGCAAACTCCCTCTCCCCCTTGGGGGGACTATAGGGGGGTATATTATTTTCTTCTTTCTTTTGCTTCTTT
>JAZRFX010000078.1:0-1387 GCA_045643845.1 Clostridia bacterium
AGTTGATATTTCAGGCAGAGGGATGCTCTCAATGAACCTTGAAATGCGCGCAAGAAAAGTCGGCGATTTTGATACCGAACTTGTTGAAGATTTCTTTGAGGCATTCGCTGTAAATGCAGGTGTAACACTCCATGTAAGACAGCTCGCAGGCAGAAACACCCACCACATTATTGAAGGTACATTCAAATCAGTTGCTCGTGCTATGCGCGCAGCAGTTAAAATTGATGCGGAGGTAAAGGACGAAATCCCGTCTACCAAAGGTGTATTATGATAGCAATCGTTGACTATGGCGTGGGAAATCTTTTTTCCCTTAAAAGCTCGCTTGATATGGTAGGTGCAGAAAGTATCATCACAAGCGATGAAAATATAATAAGAAATGCAGACAAAATCATTCTCCCGGGCGTAGGCGCATTCCGTGATGCAAGGAGAAAACTTGCCGAAAGTGGACTTGATAAAGTAATTATCGGGGAAGCAAAGAATGGTAAACCTCTCCTCGGAATATGCCTCGGTATGCAGATGCTTTTTGATAAGAGCTACGAGTACGGCGAGTATGATGGACTTGGTCTTATAAAAGGCGAGATAAAGCCTATCGCCGATGTTATCGGCGAGGGATTAAGCATTCCGCATATCGGTTGGAATCCGCTTATCTTCAAAAAGGAAACACCGCTTTTCAGGTATCTTAAAGAAGGCGACTGCGTTTACTTTGTGCACTCCTACTACGCGGCAGATTGTGACGACAGTGTAACTGCAACTGCAGAGTACGGTTGTGAACTTACTGCATCTGCTGAAAACAAAAATGTCTACGGATGCCAGTTCCACCCCGAAAAGAGTGGCAAAGCAGGTCTTTCAATACTTAAAGCATTTGCAGAACTTTGAAAGGAAATAAAGGTATGATAATTTTTCCCGCAATAGATTTATATGAAAAGAAAGCTGTTCGTCTTTTTAAGGGCGACTACAACAAAATGACTGTTTACAGCGAAAATCCGCTTGAGGTTGCAAAAGGCTTTAAGGCGCAGGGTGCAGAATATATCCATATGGTTGATCTTGAAGGAGCAAAGGACGGCACAACACCCAACTTCGATGTTGTAAAATCCGTTGCGCAGGAAAGCGGACTCAAGGTTGAAATCGGTGGCGGTATCCGTGACGAAGAAACCGTAAAACGCTATATAGATGCAGGTGTAATGCGTGTCATCCTCGGAACTGCAGCGGTTAATGATCGCGCTTTCCTTGAAAAAGTGTGTGCAAAATATGCCGATAAAATAGCAGTAGGTGCCGACCTTAAAGACGGCAAGGTAGCCGTAAAAGGCTGGCTTGAGGACAGCGGTGTGACGGGAATTGATTTCCTCCGCGATATGCAAAATCTCGGCATTAAAACTATTATTTGTAC
>JAZRFX010000079.1:0-2953 GCA_045643845.1 Clostridia bacterium
CTACGATCCGACTTTTTCATTATCGTAACTGTATTTCCAACCAAACTCATCAACTGCAAAATGCCATGTAAGAGGGAAGTATGTCACATCGCGGAAAAGAATGAGGGGATATTCCTCGTTCTTGTTGTCAATTTCTTTTCCGTTTACTATAATGTTGAAATTACAAACAGAAATTTCGTTCTTTTTTCCGTTTTCCCATTCCCAGTTGTAGTTACGGTATGCACCTGAAATATTTTCTTTTGTGATTTCAAGGGTGCTTGTATCAGCGTTCCACTTTGTTGCAACGCCAAGGAAACGGCAATCGTAATATGTCATGGGGAAATACACAATATCCTTGTATTGAAGCAGGGGATACTGTCTGTATGAATTATCCACGCTTTGTCCCGAAAGTGTAACGGAGCAGGCAGGTATATTTGCAACCTCTTTTGCATACGCATTTGATGCAAAACAAAGGATGATTAATGTAAAAAGAATTGCAAGTTTTTTCATAAGAGTACCTCCTGTCAATGCTCATCAGATTAATTTTTTAATTTCCTTTCTAAAGAAATCAACCGTATAAATTGTGCCGTCATCCTTAAATATTTCATAGTTACAAGGTAAATAAGGGTGGATTTTTACAAGGTTTTCACCGTCAAAGGTATAGTATCCGCTATCAGCGATGTTTATTTCCTGACTTTCCGCAGGGGAAGTGAAAGTCAGCTTCAAATAAAGCTTTTCTCCGCTGCTTCCGAGAATTTCAGCGTCAAATATTCCGTATTCCTCAGAAAGGGAAATCGGTTTATCTGTGCCATTCTTTTGCATAAACAGCATTGACTGGTCAGAATAGTGCGACATTATTGTTTTTACATAGCTTTTTGCCGTAAAATAGATGTTGTCCCCTACGCCAATACTTTCTTCGGGGGTGGTTCGCGTACGGAAGGGAAGAAGCTCTTCGCCGATTTTAATGTATGTCATAGATGATTGGCTTGTTACATTTACGTTTGTGCTGTAATGGGCAATCTTGTCTATTTCATAGAACACAAGCTCGTCCGAACTCATTTTTGATGCTGAAAGAGAAAATTTTGCATCGGCATAATTGACAAGATAGGTTTCTTTAAAAGCGTCAAAATCAAAATCTTTTATTTCTATTCCGTCTACAAAGAATTTTTCGTCTTGCTCTGAAACCTCAGCCCTTTCAAACGTAAAATCTTCAAACATTGTAGTTGGAGCCTTTTCACCTGCTTCAGCCTCGGAAATACTTTCAATGGTAAGTTCCTGTGTGTTTAGTCTGTAGTACTCGGTTTTTTCATTTCTTGTAGCAAGGGTAGGGTAAACAGTATAAATAAAATCGGGTTCCTTGTAGTAGGTTTCCCATGTGTTGATTTCAAATATTGTGGAGCCGTCCTTATTTGTATAAACGTAAAATCCGCAGTCTTTCTTTTCGTTTTTAATTGTGAATTTTTCGGGAGTAAATGACAAGTCCCAGAAAAATTCTTTTGAAAAATCATACGTCATCGGGAAATAGGTCACGCCCCTGAAATTGAGAAGGGGATAATCCAAGCTTGAATTATCAATAGCCTTTCCGTTTACATAAATATTGTATGACGGATAATACGCCCAAAGCTTAGAATAGTTATTTGCAGTTTCATAGATTGGAAGAGTACCCTTACTGCCTGTATGTGCAATATACAAGCCATCGTCAGCATCCCAGTATGTGGTAAGCCCAAGTGCTCTGCAATAATCATAGGTCATCGGGAAGTATGTAATATCCTTATATGAAATAAACGGATAGAGGGAGTCACGGTAGTAAATCGGTCCGCCGAAAAGCTCGATTTCATAGTCAGGAATAATTATCCGACACTTTGCAGCCTCTTTTGCACTGACAGACGGAATACAAGTAAGTAATAAAAGAAAACAAATAAATAATTTAATAGCTTTTTTCATAGTCAGAAAACCTACCTTTCTATCCGATTATTGCATCCAAAAGCTCGTATCCGTCATCGCCAACTGCGATAATTTTGCATCCAAGAGCTTTTTCTATATCTTCTGTTGTGACATCGTCTAAAAGTACATTTTCTCCGTCGCGGAGCATATTTTTTGTGATTATAAGATTATCTCCCAAGTCTTTTCCGCGTAACTGCTCAATTACATCGCAACCGCATAAAAGACCTGAAACTGTAATCTCCTCGCCAAAGAAATTATTTATAATCTTTTCTACATTTATTTTAATATTCGGGAATTTATCCTGCGCCTTTTTGGTAATAGAAACCATCTCGTCATAAACTGCCGCGCCTGTCACAATGGTAACTGTGCGATTTTTGTCAGATGCTTCCGAATCTTTCAAGGCATCCTCAAATTCGTCCTTTAACGATGCAATCATACCAACACCGTTTTCGATTTGCGGAAAACCAAAATAAGCATCGCTGTCGGGAATAGGCATTTTTGCCTTTAAGTAAATCTCGTCCGAAGCGTAGACAAATCCCGTGCCGATTTCCTCGCGTGCCTTTTTTTGCCAGGTGCTGATTTCGGCGATGATTTCCTTTGCCTTGTCATAGTCGACTGATTTCATCGGGCAAAGTCCTTCGCGGTGCTTTGTAAGACCGATAGGCACCACCGACACACTCTTTACGCACTCGCGCATTTCATAGAGCTTCTCAATTGTATAGGACAGCTCTTCCTTATCATTATAGTCGGGGCACAAAACTATCTGGCAGTTCATTATAATCCCGTTGTCGCAAAGCTTTTGCATAATCTCGGGAAGACGCGCCGCCTTTGGGTTTTTGAGCATTTTCACTCTTAATTCGGGATTCATAGTGTGAACGGAAATATTGATAGGACTTATACGAAGACGGATAATCCTGTCAATTTCATCATCGCTTAAATTTGTGAAGGTGACATAGTTTCCCTGAAAGAAGGAAAGACGCGTATCATCATCCTTGAAATAAAGACTTTCGCGCATTCCCTTGGGAAGCTG
>JAZRFX010000080.1:0-18629 GCA_045643845.1 Clostridia bacterium
TAAAGGTATGCAGGTTTTTGGCTTACATAAACTTTTTCAGCTTCAAGATAGCAGGGTACTATACAACTTAAATCCTCTCCAAGAGATACCGCGGGATTAACCTTGAGCTGATGCTTTGTCGCAAGCGCGCGCTTAATCGCCTTTCCCCACAAGAAATATAATATATGCTCCATATTCTTGTCCGACAAAAGATGCGGATAAATATGCTCCTTGATTTGCTCTTTGTTATATAAGCCCTCAGGGACAAGCTCGTACCTTATATCGCTTATCGTATCTTCTATCAAGCAATTATATGCAAATGTCACTATGTCCGCATCGGTTTTTGAAATGATTTCGCTCGCATTTTTGAGAGCATCGGGAAGCAGTGAATCGTCACCATCAAGATGGATAACATATTCGCCGCCTGCAACTTTAATGCCCGCCTGACGCGCACTTACAAGTCCGCCGTTTTCTTTATGAATAACTTTTATCCTTGAATCCTTTTTTGCATATTCGTCACAAATTTCTCCGCACTTATCGGGAGAACCATCGTCAACCAATATAAGCTCGTAGTCTGCAAACGATTGCGCGAGGACGCTTTCGATACATTTTCTTATATACTTTTCAATATTATATATCGGAACAATCACCGAAAATAACATAAGATTACCCCTATCTATCCCTTAAAATAACCATAAGATATTGCAATATAAACAATTTGTATTTCATAGCAAAAGCAAACGCCGCCTGCTTTTTCGGGAGTTTGTACCACGGGTATGTTTTTAAAACATTTTTTATTTTATCCCGTGTACATATTTCGTAAAGTCTTTTGCGAAGAAGAGAATACTTTATTTTTTCGCTTCTCGCGTGCATAATTTCCTGCGAGCATAAGATTCGTCCAAAGCCCTGTATAAGTCGGTCTAAATATATTTTATACTCGTCTTTTGTTATATTCTCTCCAATTCTTTTTTCAAGTTCATCCAAGAATGCCATACTTCTTTCAAAGCGCGTACTGTTATAGGATTTGGAGAGGGACTCGCCGTTTCTACAGTAGCAGTAAAATGCGCCGGCAACACCTATTGCACTTTTTGAATTTTTTATAAAATCCACCATAAATATAGTGTCTTCCGAGAGGATTTCTCTTTCGGACATGAATTTAATTTCCTTCTCGTAAATAAGTGAGGTTTTAAATATGTTTTTACATACGCTTACTCCGTAGCGACTGTCATCAGGCTCATTTGGAAGTGCACCGATAACGCCAAGAAGGAGCTTTTTCATATCTTCTTTTTCAAATATGGTATTTTCTTTAAAATAAGGCTTTTTCACACATTCGCCCGTTTCCGAAAACATATTTCCACCAACAAAGCAAATTCCTGATATAGCAATATCCGAATCGTTTTGGGTTGCTGCAAAATAAAGAGTTTCGTACATCTCAGGCTCTATATAATCGTCCGAATCGACAAAGCCGATGTACTCACCCGTTGCATTCTCAATACCCGTATTCCTTGCAAAGCCAAGTCCACCATTTTTCTTGTGTACAACTTTTATACGAGAGTCCTCTTTTGAAATAGAATCGCAAAGGCGAGCGCACTCTTCCTTCGAGCCATCATCCACTATGATAATTTCTATTTCTTTAAGAGATTGATTCTTTATTGAATTTATACATCTTTCAAGGTATTTTTCAGTATTGTACACGGGTACAATAACGCTTACCTTTGGTTTTTCCATACTTCTCACCTCTTATTTTTAAGAGCTTCGTATTTTTCAATCATAACACTGCAATATTCACTGATACCCATTATATTTTCGCTTATATTTTCGCAGTTTTCCTTTAGTGTTTTGTAGTAAGCCTCATCTGAAAGGCATTTTTCTATTGCCAATGCAACTGCCTCGGGAGTCGCATCAGGTGCAAGAGTTCCTGTCTTTCCATCTTCTACAAGTTCCGCCATACCGCCGCTGTTCATTGTAACAACGGGGACTCCCATAGAATGAGATTCAAGTATAGACAGCGGACAGTTTTCATAGCAAACTGACGGCGCAAGGAGAATTTTTGCATTCGCCATTAAATCAGTCAATTCTTTTCCCGTAAGAAATCCCGCAAGTTTAAGATTTTCAATTCCCTTCAGGCATTCTCCATCGGGGCCATTACCTGCTACAACAAAATTGTACTGTGGTAAAAGTTTAGCCGTTTTTGCTAAAAGCTCTACCCCTTTTTCCTTCGAAAGTCTACCGACAAAAGCAATATACGGCTCTCGGTTTTCTTCTTTTTCGGACGGCGTATTCTTTTCAATAAAGTTATGTATGGCAAAGGTTTTTCCTTTATAAATATCCGACGCAAGGAGGAGCTTGTTTTCTAAAAATTTACTCGGGCAAACATAAAGGTCAACTTTTTTATATGTTTTTAAAAACGAATAAAGTTTACTTTCTATAACGCCTAAAAGACTCTTGATTTTTGAATTATGTATGCAGGAATGTTTAAGGCAATTCCACTTTGATCCCTTTATACACCTGTCGCAAGGCTGCCCCTCATTAAAGCTGTATAAAAGATGATTAGGACAAATCATCTGATAATCGTGAACTGTCTGCACAAGCGGAATATTTCTTTTCTTCACGGCGTAAATAATTGATGGTGTAAGCTGAAAGTTGATATTGTTCATATGTACAATATCGGGCTTGAACTCGTCTAAAACTTTGCCGATTTTCTTATATGCTTCCAAAGAATAGATTATCTTAAAAGGATAGAGAAATCGGGAAATTCCTGTCGAGTGAAAATCCATATTGCCCGTATATAACCCAGCAGAATTTTCTACCGTATTCTTTTCGTCATACATCCCGAAGTATTCCACTTCGTGCCCCATAGAATTGAATTCTTCTCCAAGTTTCAGCATATAGCTTTCCGAACCGCCTCTTGGGTAAAGGAACTTATTAACCATTAATATTTTCATAATATTGATTCACCTTCAGTTTCCTTGTTTGCGTCAGAAATACATCCGAATATTTTTTCCTCGCAGCTGCGAACATTACTGTCAAATCCGTGTCCAATCATTATAATTGCAAGAACTGTCGTAAGGAGAGGATAGTTTATCGTATTATCCGTGGATGAAACTATTACGAGATATACTGTCAATGCAAAGGTTATGATTGCGTTATCCACTTTACCTTTTGCGCCGAAATAGCATACTCTGACAACGGTCATTGAAACTATCCATAATATGTATCCCCAGAATCCAAGGTCAATAAAATACTGAAGGAAATCGTTGTGAACCGATGAAACGCCGACATTCATATTCGTGCTTAACTGATAGGTCAAAAATCCGATTCCGTTCCCTAAAAATCCTGGTGTAAAGTCATAAAACTTGTCAACGGCGTGATAAATATCCACACGCCCGCTTGTATCAATTCCCGCTTTTTCAAGAAGGGAAAATACATCCATTTTTATAATTCCTACATATCCAACAAGAATGATTGCAAGAATGATTGTAAAAATCACAACTAATCGCACAGCTGTATCTTTCTTGAATTTTGCTACAAATTTCAAGAACCATCCAAACACTAAAGAAATCACTATAGCGATTATACCTATTCTTTTAAACGCAGCAACGAAGCAAAAAGAAGCAAGTGCAAAGAGAATATAAAACGCGATATTCTTCCTCGGTTTCAAAAGCATATAAATAAGGTATGCTCCCAGGCAAAACGCAAGTTCATGAATTTCCGCCTGCACAATAACATCGCCAGTTTCCGCGGCAAAGGTCACAATAAGTCTTATGAATTCCGACAAGAAGCTGCCTAATCCATTTTGAGCAATGATTGTAAAAATCATTAGTAAGTTTGAGATAAGAATTGCAATAAGGTTGTACCATATCCCCTTTTCGCCGAAAACATATAAAAACGCAACAGCGGCAAGAGTGAAAGAAAGCATATTATTATAAATAAATGCGCCTGATAATCCTCGTGCAATAACATCCGCGTCTACTCTTCCTTCATACCAAATATAAAGAGAAACAAAGATAGTTATAATCAAGGGCATAGAATATATCAATGCCGCTTTTACGGATGCCGCACCTCTGGCAATGTTTGGCTTACATAGGAACGCGAAAAATGCCGAAGCGAAGAGCAAAAGGGCAAATGCGTGGCGGAATGTAACAAAAAGTCCGAGATTGATTATTTCCGTGAGGAAATAATACATAAGCACGGCTGCAATCATAAAGTAAACTTTTCCGATTGTTTTTACAAGGTTACTTTCCATTCTTCATTTGCCCTCCTTCTTAATTATTTATCCAATTCGGATATGAATGTTTTCTTATTTTTGATAGCTTCCGAAAGCAGTTTTCTTGCTGTTTGATTTTCCTTGAAGGTTTCAGCAATACCTACTTTATATTCTATCTTCACATCGCGGTACTCTTCACGGTCATCAATTCTTAATCCAAAGAGTCTCATTATATCTTCAACTGTAATATAGTCGACTCCCTGCGCCATAACGACGAAGCTACCGTTTCCATTATAAACAAACTCCGTATCTGTTTTTCCGAACGACTCTTTAAGATACGCTGTAAACATTTTTATAATGTCGTCGCCAACTTTTCTTCCTTCTTCAGTATTTATCGTCACAAGATTTGCGAGGTCTACCATACAGTATACTGTTCCGTCGTCAAGAAGCTTCTTGTCCATGGACTTGAGATACTTATCAAAGTATGCACGGTTACTAAGCTCTGTAAGGTGGTCCGTATAGAAAATATAGTTTATTATATCGCCGAGTCTTCCAATGAGAATTGCACCGCCACAGCAAAGAATTATCAGGAAGAAAAATGCAATCAGAGTATAAAGAGTTACATTCACGCTCGGCTTAACAGAAGCTGATGATAACACGGAGATATAGCTTGCGCCAAGGTATTCGTTATACTCATCATTTGTTTTCATTGTAGTGTTGTAAAGAGTGGAAAGTTTTGAAATAAGCTCTGATATTTCTTTATCTACATCTTCTTTTACTGCGGTATAGTTTTCATTATGCAGCTGCGTGCAGCTCATTCCCGATGACTTACATTCAAGGTTTTCGCACGCGCCTGTGCAATTCTCAAATGTGTTGATGATATATTTGCTGTACGCTATATCAATAATGGCGTATTCTTTACTTTCGTTATGATCTCTCCAGTTATAAATAAGTTCGTCATAGGTTACTGTCTGGTCGCCTGCTGAAAGAGGAGCTCCTGATGCATCCACCAAATTACGCTCGTGAACATTGTCAAGAATATACTCATATGTGATATTTGTATTTCCCGATTCTCTCATTTTCCTTACATAGGCATCAATGACCGAAACGGTATCTTCAACAAGACTTTCTTCTTTTGTGATTAAAATCTTGTTATTATCTATTCTGGTATTATAATCAGCAATTAAAACTGTTTTGTTTTTTGTTATCTGATTTGTAAATACTTTTGAGAAAAGAGATGAAAGCGTTACATTTCTTACATAATTAAACTCATCAGCCAGGTCGCTGAAGGATGCACCCGTTGTTGTTGAGCGATAGTATGGATTCTGGTCCATTCTCTGGTACAAGGTTGTAAGAGTTTCATCTATACCCATATCAATCATTTCCAGCATTTCAATGTAATCATAGTTTTCGCTTTCGATATTTTCTATGATATTTTTTGCAGGAGCAACATTTACATACTTCTGACTATACTGCGCAAAATAAACATCAAGTGTTTCGTCAAGAATAGTTCTTGCAAAATCTGCTCCTTCGTTATTTGTAGCAGCGAAAGAAATTATATATGTACTGGGCTCGTAGATATACTCTTCGCCTTCTTCAAGTTTTGCTGATTTCTGCGCTTCCTTATCTTCATCAGGAATTGCAGTTATTGATATCCTTGATATGAGGCTGTCAACGGAGTAAATCCCCGTAAGTCCCATTCTCTCGACTACTTTGGACATTACTGCCGAAGACTTTATCTCGTTTACATCGAGCTTTGAACCTGTGGGAGTAAGTCCCTGTTCAGCTAAAGGATCGTTGTAGTGTATAACTTCTGATGCAACAAATGTATTTGCACCTTTAAGTTTTAAGTTTATTGCATAAGTCACCAAAACACAAAAAACTACAATGATCGGAAGAAGCTTTTTTAAATATCGCATAATATGAAAATTCTTCATTTTTTTACCCTCCTGTAATATTTTGTGTTTACTCTTTAGGAAACTTCTTTGAAACTACAAAAAGCAACGCTGAAATGTAAGCAAGAACCATAAATGCAATTATCATTTTTAATTCGCCAAGCAACGAGCTTCCCGAAATGCTGACTGCAATACACTGATTCATTCTATAATTTGAATACTCTCTTCCTGCCTTGATTGCCTCAATTGTAAAATCGTCTATACTTTTATCAATTGATGCTACAAGTTCGTCAGCCTGCACGATTATAGAATCGTTTGGAACTGCACCCTGCATTTTCTTTATAATGAGATCATTATCCATTATTTCTTTCTCGTTAGATGCAACATTGTTGCTGTATGTTGTAGCCATTACCGAAAGTTCATCGATACCGACTTTTGTTCTTCCCATATAGTATTTTCCGCTTGCATCCCAGGTAGGAACAAGTACGATTCGTGTCATTTCTTCGGAATATCTTTCTATCGCCTGATTGCAAAGGAAGTATGATACAAAATTCTTTTGTCTTACAAAATCAGTATTTTTGTTCTGATATGAAAGTCTTCCTATATAGTTTGACTTGTTTCTTGCAACGCCGTGCTGCAATATCAAGGACCTGAAGTTTTGCTCAATCTGTGTTTCTTTGAACTGATGAACCTTGCCTGCTATGGAGTTGAAGGTTGTATTACTCTCGGTAACAAAGCTGGGGCCCTTTTCAGCCATTCCGTACAAATAATTAAGAAGTGAAGTTGTTTCCTTGTTGAAGTAATTTACAATATCCATATATTCCATTGTGGAATAGTCAGGCTTGTCCACTTCATTTATAAGACTGAAATTATCTGTGTACTTTTCTATGTAATATTCTTTATAAGCACTTGTAATAAGAGTAATGACATTTTCAGCGTCAAGATGGTCGGTGTGCTTGGAAGCGTGATATTCTACGACAAATTCAGTCGAGATATGATAGTTTGCCTTATCATTAACATCGCCCTGAACATAGGGATAAACGCACAAACATTGTTTGAGCTGTTTTACGGTTACATCTTCAAATGCACCCATTTCGATTGCTTTCGCCACAACTTCGTCGCATATGATTTCCGCCATATTGTATCTTGTTCCGTTGGAATTCTGCGCTTGAGATGCCTCGGAATAGTTAAGTGCAACTACGGCACTTACCGAATGTTTTGCCTTCATATGATTGAAAATTGCAAATACGCCTGTAAGAACAAAAACAAAAATCAAAATCCACGCACTTATATAGCGTGCACTTTTAAAAATTTTGAAAAATTCACTTTTCGTTACATTCTTCGAGCGGATATAGATTGTAAGAACCGCTACAAGAAGCAATATTCCTGCTACTGCTATCGGCAATTTTTGTAAAAGTGAGGAATACATATATCATTCACTCCTTTCAAATTAAAACTTATTTATATCAACGATTACAAGCTCGGGCTTGTTGTTGATTCTTAAAAGATTTTTATTTTCTATTCCAGAGCTGACAATCAGCGGTCTTCCCTGAACTTCATATCTGCCTGAAACATAATGCCCGCTTCTTTCAGGGAAAAGTCCTGCGCTACGGGTATAGAGAGGACCAACCATAGGAACTTTAATCACACCACCGTGAGTGTCACCTGCAAGCATCAAATCCCCCCATGTGTCGGGAGAATATTCTTCAAATACAAGCGGTTCGTGAATGGCTGTAATCTTGAGATTGTTTTCATTGGAGTATATGAATTCGTCAAAGCTTTCTCCTGCATATGACCAGAATGCTGACGGGTTCGATGTAAGAGTACCATATACATCGATTTTTGTAGTTCCTACAGTAATTGTGTCAAACTCATTTTTAAGAACCTTTACTCCTGCTTTTTCAAGCTTTTCTTCAAGCGAATCGGTCATTTCCAAAAGTTTTTTCACATCGCGGTTTTCGTCGTTAAACCCGAACTTTTTATCAAGACTTTCCTGCGTTAATGCATCTTTATAATATTTTTCGACTTCATTGTTCCCATATATGTAATATGAGGGGGCAACCTTTGAAAGAGTAGAGCAAAGTTCAAGAGCTCTATCATCAGAATCCGAATTGGTGTCAATCATATCGCCCGTATATAAAATGATGTCGGGATTTAATTTTTCAACTCTGCTGATTAGCTTTTCGTTGTTTTTTCCATATGAGGAATTATGCAGGTCGGAAATCTGGATAACTCTTATTTTATCGTGAACTTTAAGACTGCTGACGCTATAGAAGGTTTCCTTGAAATTACGATTTCCTATATAGTTGCAGCCTATTATTGCAATACTCAATGCTACCAAAGCAAAAACAAGGCTTATTGAAAAAAGTTTAACAACCCTTGAATTTTTCTTTGCTTTTGCAGTAAGTGTAAATTTTTTCATACAATTAACTACCTTCCTTTTAATTTCTTACAACCTTTTCGTAGAGGTTGTATGTAGCAGCTGCAACATCTTTCCAATTGTATTTGCCAAGTATGAATTCGTCTGCTCCGTTTTTAAGTTCATTGACAAGATTTTCGTTATCGCACATTTCTTGCAATTTATCAGCCAGGTCTTTTACATCGCTCTTTTTAAAGTGCATTGCTTTATCTTCAGTTACCAAAGTATTTTCGGGAATATCCGAGCACAAGACTGCGTTACCATATGCCAAGGCTTCCAAAAGGCTTAATGACATTCCCTCGATATCCGACGGAAGCGTAACCAGGTAAGCATTGCTGTATATTTCTTTAAGCGTATCGCCTGATATGAATCCTGTAAAAATTATATTCGGATTTCCTGCCGCCTTATCTTTAAGCATTTTTACATATTCATCCGTATCACTTGTGTCGCCTGCAATGACAAGCTTTTTATCAGTTTTTATACTATTGTACGCATCTATAAGATAATGAACGCCTTTCTCCGCAGTAAGTCGGGATACCATACAAATATAATTTCCTTTTTCAAGTCCATATGATTTTGTAATTTCGTCGGCTTCCTTTTTTATCGGTTTTTCTATGCCATTATGAATAAGCACAGTTTCGCGGTTATAAGTTTCTTTGAAATAAGCACGGGCGCTTTCGCTCAAAACGATAATTTCATCGGCGTATTTAACCATAACCTTTTCGCCGAATTTAATATATTTGGAAGCAAAGCCCTTCCCCCACTTTTCTCTTTGCCAATCGAGTCCGTGAACGGTAGCAATACATCTCTTTCCAAACATTTTAGGAATCCACATTGCTGCACAAGGACCTTCAGCGTGGAAATGAACAACATCATATCTGGAGAATGCTATAGAAATTGCCGCCGTAAACGAAGCAATCATCGCTGAAACACCGCGGGCGTTTATTGTCCACGCTTTTTTTAAAGTTACATTGCGGTATTTTTTGTCCTTGACGGTGCCGATATATTCGTTTTCCACTTTATCGGCGGAGCGGTTATAGCAGGTAACATCCGCGCCCAATTCAACCAACAAAGGACATAATGATGTAAGAACATTCTCAATTCCGCCGCGTCTTGACGGAATAACTTTATGACCGAGCATTGCAACTTTCATAGTTTTTTCTCCTATTCTGAATTTGTTATCTTCCCGTTGCGCTAAGCATAACTATAGGCGTTTTAAGCATAATAAGTAAATCCCCAGGGAAGGTTCGGTTTTGTATGTAGTCAAGGTCCATTTCTACCCATTCTTCAAAAGGAACATCGTTTCTGTTTTTGTGAATTTGCCATGTGCAGGTAATTCCAGGGGTAACAAGAAGGCGAAGTTTCTGATAATCGGTGTAATATTCCACCTCTCTTGGAAGCGGAGGACGAGGACCTACAAGAGTCATATCGCCCTTGAAAACATTGAAGAACTGCATAAGCTCATCAAGTGATAACTTACGAAGGATTTTTCCTACACGGGTAATTCTCGGGTCTTCTTTGATTTTGAATACGGGGCCTTCCATTTCATTTTTATCTTTGAGCTGTTCGAGGAGTTTTTCCGCGTCAGGCCTCATCGTACGGAATTTGTACATATAAAATTCTCTTCCGTGGCGACCGACTCTCTTTTGTTTAAAGAATGGTCCTGCACTCGGATCGTCAATCATTATAACAATCGCTATAATAATCATCAGCGGAAGAAATCCCAGCAAAATCAAGGTTGCAAAAAAGATATCGAAAAGTCTTTTCTTTCGCCAATATGACAAGTATGATTTTTCAATCAACGCTTCGAGTTTTTCTCTGGTTTTTTCGTCAACTTTTTCGCTTTCAATGTATGGCATAGCCATTTCCTTCTTTCATATTATTTTAAGTTTATAAGAGTATCAAATTCGATTTTACGCCAGGGAGAAAAATAAAATTTACTGAAACTTTTCCTGCATCCTTTTAAAATTTCTTCTCCATTTTCAAGATATCCAGGATGAAAGCCTATTTCAACATCTTTATTATTTTTCTTTGCCATTTTCAAGTATTTCGGGAGTAATTTTTCTACAAAATCTTTACGCATTTTCCCTGAAAACATAACCCCGCAAAAACACGAATATGGGATTTGGGATTTTTTAAGCTTTCTTTTATTTACAAGAGCAAGAATCTTCAACAGCCACTGCTTTATAATCCCAACGAGGCTGTATGAAAAGTACAGCGACGGTGTTGTGATGTATGGAGTAAGAGGTTCGCTTGGAATACGAAGCAACTCTACCTCAACATTCTCATCCCGCAGTACCTCAAGTAATGTTTCAAAGACAAGCGGTATCATATGCGTATGCTGATGACTGTCTATTGAAAGAGGTTTTCCATTTCCAATAGTTTTTTTCCAAAACTTAATTTGGTTTTGTATTTCTTTATAAAGCTGTTTTTTTAGTTTCTCTCTCTTATGCGATAACGAAAGAAATAAAAGTCCTACAAAGGAATATCTGAAGTATCCGTCATCTGCTACAAGCAAATCCACTTCTTCAGGATTTGAAAGCGGATGCCCTTCTATAAGATTAAGATGCAAAGATATCTTTATATCTTCTTTTTCCAAAAGAGCTTTAAAATCCGAAATTTCGCCATTGGGCAAGACACTTATTTTATTCAGTACGCCACGCTTAAAACAATCTTCTATACGACTATTGCTTTCTTTTGAAATTCCATAGTCGTCTGCACAAAAATGCACCATTTAACTTACCTCTGATCTCCCAGCTTAATGATAATTGTATTATCAACCACTTTCACCGAGCCTTTTCGAGGCCAGGTTTCCAAAGTGGTATTATCCGCTAATTCTTGTTTTTCTTTACCTGAAAGAAATTTGTAATTCCTTCCGCAGTAATCATTCAGTGCGCTACAAAGCACACTTTGTCCTACTATTTCGTCGTCCGATCTTAATATGTATCCATCCGTAGCACCTGTAAGATCAGGCGGAAGATTTACACTATACGCCTCGCTATCCGAAAGTGCGCCTATAACACAAATGCTGTCGCAATTCTCCGCGCCTTCGGTCTGCTCAATTCGGTCGGCGATGCGGATAAGTGTTCCGTAAGATTTTTCATATGCCATATTAAGTTTATGATAGCCAATGTTTGCTATAATCACATAATTGAACACAAGTATTGTTGCAACCGAGAGAATCGCCCAGGATTTGACTGCATCCGCCTTTTCATACTGCAGGATAAAGAACAAATAAAATATCAAAAATCCCATTTTCATCAGATTGTGATAATCAATACCACTATTTATAAAAGTAAGAACGCTTGCGCCTATGGGCAAGAAAATCACATAGACTGCAAGAAGAAGAATTTTTGAAAAGCTAATCTTATTTTTAATTATATCCGCAAGATATAAGATGAGAGTTAACGCGAGGACAATACAATTTATTATTCCAAACGAATTAATTCCTTTTGAAAAGTCAAAGAAATAATTGATGAAGGATTCCTTGATACCATAAAGCGAACCGAGAATATCAAGTCCTTCAAGTGAAGCGGCATTGCCAAAGCCCTGATAATCAAGTAGCTGTGTCTTTGTAACAACGCGGATAGCGGTAAGAAGAATATAATAAAGCGCCATTCCCAAAGCACCGCTAATTAAAAAGCGAAGGCTTTTTATAAGAGATTTTTTTATATCAGTCTTATAAATCAGTTCAAGAATAAGATGCAAAAGCAAAAGCATTATTGTAACTGTTATGTACGCCTGATAAATTCCCGTTGAGAACGCTATCATAATTACGGCTACGATGTAGTTGGGCTTTTCCTTTATAAGAAGCATTGCCGCGATACAGGAAAAAAGGAAAGCAAGTGCATAGCCGTCCGCAACATAGTTGTACATCATAACTGAAGTTACAGTGGGAAAAGTTGCAACCAACGCGCCGATAAGCGCCGCTGTTATATTCTTTTTGACATCAAACATTTTGCATATACATACTGCGCCCAAGGAATGGAATATTATCGCAAGAAGTCCTGCAACGAGCGGAAGGTCGTAAAAAGAACTCGGCGCACATACAACGGGGAGAAACCATCTTCCCATCGAAATCATATTTTGAGGATCATATCTGAATACAAGGCTGTCCCAATTCGGAAGCCAGTTTGTGATTTTATAAATATGCGCGATGATTCCCATTATAAGCGCGGAGAAAAAGCATATTTTCCACTGCGGCAGAATATTCTTTTTTATTTTTTCAATTATTTGTTCGGGCAAAGTTACCACTCCAACCACTTGAATTTGTGTAAAAACTTACCATAAAGCTTGTCGTACATTTTAACGCCGATAATCCTTTTGATACGCGTCGTCCTTTTAGTGACATCGGATGTCCAGGACGCGCAGTAATGGTGTATTGAATATGTATTTTTTGTTATTGTCTTTTTTCCCGTGTAATAATCCATCGGGCAAAGATACTCGTTGGGAAGAAAGCGTGTTCCCATAAAAGTCTGATTTGTAACGGACACATCCATACCGAGCCTCCTGAGCGCGTCGGTATTTCTATCAGGGCAAGGAGTAAGGTCGTATTCCCCGTCTTCCAAAACGAATGGAATGTCGTCGTAATCACGAAGGAATTCTCCTATTATTTTGTTTCCTTTTTCAGCTCCAAAGCCAAGCCCCGTTGCCACAATTCCCTTTTCGTCAAAGCCCATAAATGCTTCATTTTTAAGCAAATCATCAATGGGTTTTATAATTTCAACATCAGTATCTAAATATATTCCACCGTTATCGTAAATTATTTTAAGCCTTGCAACATCGCTGACAAACGCCCACTTCCCCGCCTGATACGCCTCGTACATATAGCGGTTCTGGGTTAAGTCAAAATTGTCTTCATTATGACAAATTATTTCATAGTCGGGACAATACTTTTCCCAGCTCTTTATGCATTTTTTTGCAAGTTTTGGCATTTCTCCTTTGCCAAACCAACAATAGTGAATTACTTTAGGGATACTCATACTTTCTTTCTCCATAATTCAAGTAAGTTTTTAAATGCGTTTTTAAAGAATATAAAGTTTACTGCAATGTATAAGGGAACTATCCAGAGAGTGTGAAGAATTCCTTTCAGTAAAAGACGCACAAACGAAAGTCCGCTGAAGCTGTCCACGAAGAAGATAGCCATTATAAAAGCAAAAACAGCGCCGTTTGCAAGCCATAACTTATAAGTATTGAAAACACTTCTTTCAAGAACTTTTTTATTTGAATAATAAATCATCATCAAGCTTCGGTAAATAAGAGCAACAATTGTGCCGACAATTGCGCCGCATATTCCCCACTTAAGGATTGCAAAAATTGAAACTACAATGTTAATAACCATTTCTATAATTGCGTGAGAGCGGGTTTCCTCAAATTTGCCTGAATATTCAAGCACATGATTTGAGGGAAGCTTTGCATTTGATAAAAGATTCATTATTACAAAAAGGAATACAAGAAAGACATTTGTATAATTTGCATCATTTATTCCTTTGGTATAAATTTGAATAAGGGGCAGCAGGAAAACTGCCATCAGGGTATATATGATAAAAGTTGCCATTATGTAGAAGGTTTCATACACATTGTAAACCTTTGAAAACTTTTCGCGGTCAGTATGAAACATTTGACCGAGTGCAAAGCTGAAACCTGAAGTAATGCTTGTAATAAAGGTCTGTATTTGCGAAAAGAAGATGTTATAGATTGAGTAAATGCTGACCACCTTGAAGTCACAAAGGAAAGACAGTAAAAGAACATCTGTGTTATTGAAGACAACCCCTGAAACCTGATGCACGAGAACTGATTTTCTTTGAGAAATTGATTCATAGTCAGGCTTTGCCTTATTATCGAGCCAATTGTATCTGCGCTTCGCGTGAAAATATACATACGCAAGCTGAGAAAGTGACAAAGCACAATACACGAGCTGAATAAGTAAAAGGCTGTCCGTCAGGACAAGGACAAGAATTTTACCTATATTAGATAAAATTTGAAGGATGATTTCAGAATTTGTGATGATATATTTTCTACCATCCACCTCTAAAAGTATTCTGTACTTTGCCTGAAGAAAATAGCAAAATAGCGTCGGAAGAGCAGTCAATACTACAATTCCGAAAACAACCCAGGGATTTATTCCCGTCGGAATAAAGAATCCGTATACGGTTGCTATCACAAGAACTATAGCAGCGTAAAGTATGCCTACCTTGAAATAGTATTTGCTTGTTGCGGAAATAATGCTACTTACCCTGCCGTGGTCCTTTTCAGCAACGGGTTTATAAAGAGCCTGCGTGGTAGCAAGTCCTATTCCCGATTCAAGAAGGAACATATATACGAAAATTTGTTTTATGGTGGAAAGTACACCATTTACTTCCGAGCCGAAATTTTCGAGATAGAGTCTCGGTATTAAAAAACTCAGGGCTATCAATATGACCTGATACAAAACGCCCGATAACAAGTTGTACTTGATTCTGTTATCTTTTGTTTTCACCCCGAGCACCTCCGTTTTCTTATACTAAATTACAGATATATTCCTCTGTAGCGTTTTCCTTGTGTATTATTTTCGCGGGATTTCCCACAACGATGCTGTGAGGAGGAACATCAAAATTAACGAATGCTAAAGGCGCAATCATTACATCCTCACCTATTTTTACATTTCCTACAACAACCGCGTTTGTACCAATCCAGCACTTTCCTTCGAATACAGGAGCGCCTTTCCTCTCGCCACGGTTTTCATAGCCGATTGTAACGCCTGTTGCAATATTCATATTTTTCCCAAGCTTTGCCTCGGGATTTATGATGACTCTTCCTGTGTGGCCTATATAAAAGCCTTCGCCGATTTCGGTGCGTGCAGGAATTTGTATCTGCGTTTTATATGACATAAGCTTAAGGCGGAGCGTGTAATACATTTTAAGCGGCTTAAACTTACATTTTTCAGTTTTCCTGAAAAGAGCAATGTACTTAAGTTCGGTAGGTCTTAAAAGCCTTTTAATAAAGCTTTCGCCCGTGTCCCCATAGTACCTGTATAAATCTTTAGCGAATTTATTATTCATAAAAACTCCTTACTGAGCTTTTTTCTCCAAAAATATTTTTCGTGTCACGAAATTGTATATCGGGACAAAAAACATTGCAAAAACTTTAACCCAAAGATAATAAACTGTCAAAAATTCTGTTCCGATCCACATTATAAACTGATTTATTCCAAGACCGCCGATGCTCAAAGCTACGAAGATAATAAACTCTTTCCCCTTATTATCCTCGCTTCCTTTGAAGACAAAAAGCATACTTAAAATATAGTTTGCAATAACCGATGCCGAAAAGGCCAGCGCCGACGATATCATAACATCAAGTCCGAGAACCTCTTTAAGATAGAGCAAAACGCCCATATCTATCAGTGTTGCAATTACTCCGACGATACCGAACTTAATCAGTTGTATCATAAGTTTTTTCACTGTTCTTCACCTTTTAGCAATTCAGCATATATTCTTTCGCAAAGTTTTCCGCGTGGCTTTCAGGGAGAGGCTTTGAATAATACCACCCCTGGATGTAGTCACACTCACTTTTGGAAATCAAGTCATTTTGCGTTTCTGTTTCCACACCTTCGCACACAGCTTTAAGGTTGAGGTCATGCGCAAGAGATATGATTCCCATCAAAAGCTTTTTTCCTCTGCATTCATTTGCGAGAAGAAGTATATCTCTATCGATTTTCACAACATCGATAGGATATTCGCACAAGCTTATAAACGAGGTGTATCCGCTTCCTATATCGTCAAGAGCTATTTGGAAGCCGAGCTCTTTTACTCTTACAATATTACTCATAGCGAGCTTTAAATTCTTCTCGATAGAGTCTTCAGTAATTTCGATAAGGAGCTTACTTCTGTCAAACTGATATTTATCCGCAATTCCTTTGATTTTTTCTACAAAATCCTTTTCTGATATAGTGATTCTTGTAAAATTACAAGAAATAGAAACATCGGAAAAGTCTGTATCCTTCCACTCGCCAAGCTTTTTGCAGGCAAGCTCAAACATATGATAGTCAAGCCTTGAAATGAGAGAGTATTTTTCCATTACCGAGATGTACTTAACAGGTGGGATTACCTCTCCTTTAGAATTTTCCCATCTTGACAACGCTTCCGCGGAAGCGATTTTTTTGGTTTTGTTATCGACAATGAACTGAAGATACATTTTAAACTCTCCGTTTTCAAATCCTTCTTCAATTTTGCGAACAAGCATTTTTTCATTTGAAGCGCTTTTTATTTTGGTTAAAAGCTGTGTTATTTTCCCAATAGTTTTATTACCCATTTTTCTTTCCTCACTATCTTAATCTTGTTGATTATATAATATGTGGGGTCCCCTTTTGTGTTGAAACAAAAGATTCTTATTTTACCCTCTTGCAAAAACACAAAGAGTATCTGAACCTGATGAGCCAAGCTTATAAACTGTCAAAACAACAAGGTCGTCATTTTTCTTTTTGTATCTGATTTTGGGAGTCTTGTTTTCTGCCAGCTGCTTTTTCAAAGCATCATAATTCAAAAAGCTTAATACAGTTCTGTGGTAATCGGGTGCAACCATTTCGTCCACATACTTTGTAAAGAATTCTGAATATTTCTCTTCCATTTCGCCCTGCACAAGATATGTAGGCATCAAAATATGCTTTGCTCTGTCATTGTCAAGTGTAACGCGTGATACACCGTTGTAATTTTCCTTTAAGGCAAAAAGAAGCGTGTCAATTTCAGCTATTCCCGTTTTCACATGAACATAATCCTCATGGTTGTCGGCAATTTGGTTTTTCGCCTCTTTCTCCTGATAGAATTGCAGCTTTGTTTCATACATTCTTTTTTCAGCTTCACTCACCATTTCCTCGGTGTTTGTGTTTTGTGAGCGGAAGGATAATCCCGTTGCAACATGATAATTGCGGGGTTTTAACTTTTCGTTTAGCTTGCTGATACCATTTCGAACCTTTTCCAAGCTGAGGTTTTTGCAGAATATCAAAAACTCATCTCCGCCAACCCTGTAAATTCTATGGCCGAAGAAAATTTCTTTTATAGTGTTCGCAATATAAACAAGCATTTCATCGCCTGCGGCATGTCCGTATTTATTGTTACAAAGATGCAGTTCGTTTACATCAACAAAAACGCAGGAGAAATCAGATGGTTTTTCATTGTCAAGCGTCAGAACATCTTCTTCGTACGAAGCACGATTTAAAAGTCCCGTCAGCGCGTCTGTTTTTGCTGAAAGCTCCGTTCTTTTAAGATGGTTTTTATTATAAAGTGCCATTGAGAAGCACGCCGAAACTTTTTCCGCAAGAAGTCTGGCTTTATCGCCGAATTTAGGATTAAAGGCAGCAAGAACTACGATATGATTGTTGCTATTGATTGTAGCTGAATATGCAATCTCTTTAAGATTTTTATCCTTCAAAAATTCATAGAAAGAAGGATTTGTCTTAAGCATATGTCGATTGGGCTTCACGCAGAGAATATTTACTGTCTTTCCATTGATTTTATGGTATTCCGCTGCATAGTGAAGCAATTGTGATCTAAAATAGATTCTTTCATCCTCCGTAAGAAGAAGTTCTTCATACTTGGGCAGGATGTAATAATAGGATTCACCATCTGTATCAAAGAATATGGTTGAACGAGCTACGGTAAATTCACAAATTTCTTTTAAAGCATCTGTCATATTATCCTGACCATCTGCTGTTTCAAGAAGTTCTTTTCTTACATTGGACGCGCACTCTGTTACTGAATTGGTTTTTCTCTCGTTCGCCATCAATGTAAGTATATATACTACAATTATAGCAATCATAAAAAAGAATATGAAAGCCAGATTTTTCACCATCTCATGAGTAGAGGCGAACACCTGCGAATCGTATCTGCCGAAAGCAATCATCCAGTCAAATTCCTCGATAGTAGAATAATGCAAATGAAGATTTTCGTTTCTGTATTTAGACTTGAATGCCGTGAATCCCTTGTCAGTTGAAACTAACTGTTCATATGAACATCCTTCTTTGTACACACGGTCTTTAAGCGAAGAGATGTTTTCAAAATCTGCCTGGATTGTGTTTATGAGTATGTCGCCTGTCTCTTTTTCATAAACGAAAAGCTGAGCATCAAGTTCATTAACCATTTCCATATATCTTTTT
>JAZRFX010000081.1:0-6776 GCA_045643845.1 Clostridia bacterium
AGAAGTATATCTCACATTCCAGGAATACTTTGAAAAGCCCAAGGCGGATCCTGCTCGCTGGGGAAAGCCTATGGCGGCACTTCTCGGCGCATTCAAGGCGCAGAAGGATTTTGAAATTGCATCTATCGGCGGTAAAGACTCAATGAGCGGTAGCTTCGAAAATATCGATGTTCCTCCGACACTCGTTTCATTTGCCGTTACAACCGATAGCGTTGATAATATCATTTCTCCTGAATTCAAGAAGGCAGGAAGCAATGTTTACCTCGTAAAACCCGAATATGATGAAAACAATCTTCCTGTTGCACAGTCAGTTAAAAATGAATTTGAATTCGTAACAAAACTTATGCGTGAAGGTAAAGTCCTCAGCGCATATACTCCCACATACGGCGGTATTGCTGAAGCAATCCTCAAAATGGCAATGGGTAACGGAATCGGATTTATTTACAACGATTCTGTTGCAGTTGAAGAAATATTCGGTTACAACTACGGCGCATTCGTTCTTGAAACAACTGAAGAAATCGAGGGAGCTATTCTCCTTGGTAAGACAACTGAAAAAGACGAAATCGCCCTCGGCGCAGAGAAGCTTTCACTTTCAGAACTTTGCGAGCTTTACGAAAACAAACTCGAAAAGATTTATAAGTGCAACATCAAAACCCCCGACAAGAAGGTTGAAACATTCAGTTACAGCGCGACAAGTGTTGCAAAGGCATCAACGAAGATTGCACAGCCTCGTGTTCTTATTCCCGTGTTCCCCGGAACAAACTGCGAATTTGACAGCGCAAAGGCGTTTGAAAAAGCAGGTGCAAAGGCTGAAATATTCGTTTTAAATAACCTTACATCAGTGAATGTTGCAGAGTCAGTTTCTGAATTTGCTAAAAAGGTTAACGAGTCACAAATCGTATTTATCCCAGGCGGTTTCTCAGGTGGAGATGAGCCTGACGGTAGCGGTAAGCTTATAACCGCGTTCTTCAGAAACAAAGAAATCAGCGAAGCAGTTATGAACCTTCTTAAAAACCGCGATGGTCTTATGGCAGGTATTTGCAACGGCTTCCAGGCGCTTATAAAGCTCGGTCTTGTTCCTTATGGCGAAATTATTGAGGCGGACGAAAACAGTCCCACTCTTACATTCAACACAATTTCCCGCCATCAGTCAAAGATTGTAAACACCAGAATTGCTTCTAATAAATCCCCCTGGCTTATGGAAACAAATGTGGGCGATATCTATTCAGTTCCGATTTCTCACGGCGAAGGAAGATTCCTCGCAAGCGAAGAACTTATTAAGAAGCTTGCTGAAAATGGTCAGATCATCACTCAGTATGTTGACCTTGAAGGCAATCCCACTTATGACATTCAGTATAATCCCAACGGTTCAGTTTGCGCAGTTGAAGGTATTATTTCTCCCGACGGAAAAGTACTTGGTAAGATGGGCCATTCAGAGCGTATCGGTGCAAACCTTTACAAGAATGTTGAGGGTAACTACGATATGAAGATGTTCCTTTCAGCTGTAAAATATTTTAACTAATTACAAAAAATTCAAAACATTAAAACCTCTTTCCTTGCTTAAAATAAGTATAGGAAAGAGGTTTTTTTATGAAATTTTTTCTTATTATTATTTTAATCGTTTTAACGGGATGTCGTGCGGGAAAAGTACCTTTTCCGGACTCTTTTGAAAAAACCGAACGCAAGACAATAAAACATATTGAAAAAGAAGAAACAGTTGCAGAAGCTATAACTCCAATTCTCGATAAGGGCAAAAATCGGTTGAACAACATAAAAATAGCTTGCGAGAAAATTAGCGGCACAGAAATAAAGCAAGGGGATATATTCAGCTTTAACGACACCACGGGGCGCAGAAGCTTCGAAAACGGGTACAAAGACGCACCTATAATATTAGACGGCGAAAAAAGCTATGGGATTGGGGGAGGAGTGTGCCAGGTAAGTACCACCATATACCTCGCAGCCCTGAACGCGAATTTAGAAATAGTCGAACATCATAACCACAGCGAAAGGGTAGCGTATGCTCCAGATGGAAAAGATGCAACTGTAGTATATGGTGTAAAGGACCTAAAAATAAAAAACACTACAGATAATTCGATATACATTTATACCTGGATAGAAAATGAAAAAGTTTTTGTAAAATTTATTAAAAAAACTATTGACATACAATAAATTTGATGTTATCATTAACTCAAGAGATAACGATAATAATTATCGTTATTGAAAAGGAGGGATTATATGAGGTATAGCAGGCAGCGTGAAGCGCTCCTTGAAATGCTTCGTTCGACAAAGTCCCATCCCGACGCAGAATGGTTGTACACAGGACTTCGTAAAGAGTATCCAAACATATCACTCGGAACGGTCTACCGCAATTTAAGACAGTTAACCGAAGCAGGGGAGATACTTGAACTGTGTTACGGAAATACATCTCATTTTGACGGCGATATATCGCCGCATTATCATATGAAATGTAACAACTGTAATCGCATTTACGATATCCCGACATCAAGCGTTTCTATAAATCTTGGTGCAACGGATAATTTTGAAATTGAAACAATCAATCTCGTCATAAACGGCACTTGTCGAAATTGTCAATAATAGCAAAAAAATTAATTTTTATATACGAAAGGAAAAGATTATTATGAAAAAATTTGTATGTTCAGTATGTGGTTATGTTCACGAGGGCGTAAATCCTCCCGAGGCTTGTCCCGTATGTAAGGTTCCTGCTGAAAAGTTCAAGGAAATGCAGGAAGGTGCAGCTCTTGCAGCAGAACACGAATATGGCGTTTACGGCAAAACTGTAAAGAATAACCCCGACATTTCTGAAGAAGATAAAAAATACATTTTCGAACAGTTGATGGCTAACTTCAACGGCGAATGTGCGGAAGTAGGTATGTACCTTTGCATGGCAAGAATCGCACATCGCGAAGGATATCCCGAAATCGGTCTTTATTGGGAAAAGGCAGCTTATGAAGAAGCAGAACACGCTGCAAAGTTCGCTGAACTTCTTGGTGAAGATCTTGAACCCAATATGAAGGCTACAACAAAAGACAACCTTAAGTGGAGAGTAGACTGTGAATACGGTGCAACTCAGGGTAAGTTCGACCTCGCTTCTTGCGCAAAGAAGAATGGTCTTGACGCAATCCACGATACAGTTCATGAGATGGCTCGTGACGAAGCTCGTCACGGCAAAGGTCTTGAAGGACTTCTCAAGAGATATTTCTAATAAAAATTAATCAAGAGGGCTGTCTTTTGACAGCCCTCTTATCAAAAAAGGTGAATGAAATGAAAGAAAATTATATGGTTTGCAATTGTATGCAGGTAAGTTATAATGATATCGCAAACGCTATGGACAGCTTTAAAAATTTTGATGATGTTCTTGGAACTTTTAAAAAGGTTCAGGAGGTTACAAGCTGTTCAACAGGGTGCGGAGGATGTCACCAGAAGGTATTGGATATCATTTCTGAAATAATGAGCGGTGCGACCGCTTAAAACTTTTCGAAAGGCAGGTAGAGCATATGGATTCTAAAGTTTCTAAATTATTAAATGAGCAAATAACAAAGGAACTCTATTCAGCGTACTTATATCTTGATTTTTCCATATTTTACGAGGCACAAGGGCTTGATGGTTATGCAAACTGGTATATGATTCAGGCGCAGGAAGAACGCGACCACGCGATGCTTTTTATGAAGTATTTGCAAATGTGCGGAGAAAAAGTTTCGTTAGGTGCAATTGATAAACCCGACAAGGAATTGCACTCCCTTATGGATCCGCTCAAGGCAGGTCTTGAACACGAGAAATATGTTACGAGTCTTATCAATGATATCTACGCAGCAGCATATGATGTAAAGGATTTCAGAACAATGCAGTTCCTTGACTGGTTCGTTAAAGAACAGCTTGAGGAAGAGAAAAACGCTGATGACCTGATTAAAAAAATGGAGCTTTTTGGAAGCGACGCAAAAGGTTTATATTCACTTGATGCCGAATATGCCGCAAGAATATATACAGCACCATCATTAGTACTTGATTAACATTTATAATGCAAAAAAATGGTTCGGAAATTCCGAACCATTTTTTGTGAAGAAATACTTTATAAAACAGAATAGAATCAAAAATAATAGGAGCGGCGTCTATAAGCCGCTCCGTGTTTCGCTATTAATATTTTTTTGCGTATTACTTTTCTTTCGACATCAATGCTGTAATAGCTGCCGCCAGTCCAAGTAGCTGTAAAATCAATCTCAAAAGTCATTAAATCCTTTAGATTGCCATATTCATCAACAGGCCAATATGAGCCTTTTGTTCCAACATCGGTACCAAGAACTGATCGTGAATTTGATCCACAACCATACAAAACACCGTCTTTTGTTAAAACCAAAGAGAATTTATTACCTGCTAATATTTGCTTGACAACATTGGATGCACCTAAAGCATTCAGGGAAAGCCTCACTATAACAAGGGTAAAAACAAACTTGAAATTAATTTTTTCACGACAAATTACTTCTTTCACAAAAGTACTTTATATCTTATAGGATTTTTCCGCAGGGAGTGCGATAATAATACCATTGGCATCTGATTTTATGCCAAACTCCTTATTACCATCCTCCATAATTTGCTTACTTGTAGAAAGGGGAGCGAGGATGAGAATCATTTCACGCTCCCCACCAGTTTCAAGCTTGCTCGCGTCAGCAAACTGTCCGAAGCTTGCAAGTCTGCCCTTAATAATTGTGCCGCCCGTTGCACCTGCTTTTCGCGCAACGCTCATAACATCGTCCGAATATCCTTCGTTGACCGATATTAAAATCAAGTTGTTGTGATGCTCGTTTTTCATAGTAACATTTCCTTTTTCAAGATTTGCTTCGTTGCTCATATTTAAAATTTCCATCAGAATCCTGTTTGTGGCGGAAATTTTAAGAATCGTCATAACCCCACCATATTTTGAATGGCTGACAAACATTGTGCCGAAATTAGACATCATATTCCTTACGGTTGTTTCAGTACCAAGGCTGATTACAATATCTTTATCGTTACTGCCGAAACCGAAAATATCCATCATTTCCGTCGGGGCAGTACCAAAGCCAACCCATTGAAAATTAACGGGGATATTAAGTTTTTCAAGCTCTTTTATAAGCTTTTTACCCTTGTCGCGTTCGACGATAGATAAAAGAATCATAGGTCTCTCACTCATACAAATCGACCTCCTCATCAAAGAATACTATGTCATCTGTAATAATACTGATTTCGCTACGAAGCTTTCTAAACTTCCTGATACGGCGGAACTTCTCGGACAGCCCGAGCATCTGAATTGTAATAAGGGGAGTCATAGCAATCATGGCAACAATGCCGAATGCATCCTTCATTACATTTCCGCCAATCGCCTCACACGCACCCATAGCGAACGGGAGCATAAATGTAGAAGTCATAGGACCGCTTGCAACGCCACCCGAGTCAAACGCAATACCTGTGTATATGCTTGGCACATAATAGCTTATGATGAGCGATACTGCATAGCCGAAAACGAGAAAGGGGAGAATTGATATCCCCGTAATAACACGAAGGAGAGAAATGCCAACGGAAACCGAAACACCAACTGAAAGTGCAATCGCTACCGAACGCTGAGAAATAGCACCGTTAGTGATTTCGCTTACCTGTCTTTTAAGGGTATGAACCGCGGGTTCAGCCGATACGACGAAGTAACCCATTAACATACCAACAGGAATAAGAATATCCCTGAATTGGCCGCTGACAAGCTCCGCACCGATAAGTCTTCCCATAGGCATAAAGCCGACATTTGCACCCGTCAGGAATAAAACAAGGCCGATATATGTATAAACAAAACCAACGGACATTCTTATAATATTATGAAGATGATATCTTCTCGTCAAAACCTGATAAACAACAAAGAGCGCTACAATTGGGACAAACGCACGCAAAATTTCTTCAGCATAATGGGGAAGTGCGGAAGTGAACACACGAAAAGCCTGCGTGGTAGTAAGGACTGTAGGAATTTCGTACGCGGATGTAGCAGGATGCGGTTTAAAGAATATACTCAAAAGAAGCACAGACAAAATAGGACCAATACTGCAAAGAGCAACAAGACCGAAACTGTGCTCGCTCGAATTTTTACCTTTTTTGTTTGCCGCAAGACCAGCACCGAGTGCCATTATAAAAGGAACGGTTATAGGTCCTGTTGTAACACCGCCTGAGTCAAACGCAGTCGGGACAAATTCCTTTGGTGCAAATATAGTAAGGATTATAATCAAGGAATAAAAGACAATCAAGAGAGTGCGAAGCGAGATATTCTTCTTGTTTCTTATTAAAGAAATCGAAAGGAAAATACCTACGCCGATACCAACGCAGTAAATAAGTACTGAATTAGGAATAGTGGGGACTTGTTCCGCCAGCACCTGCAAATCAGGCTCGGAAATTGTGATAAAAAATCCGAGGATAAAGCATATGATAAGCGGAAGTATAATCTTTTTATCTTTGTTTAGTGATTTACCTATGCCGTCACCGAGAGGTTCCATGGAAATTCCTGAACCTACAGTAAAGAAACTCATTCCCAAAAGAAGCGAAATTGTGCCGAACAGGAAAAGAACAAGAACGCCTGTATCCAGCGGCACACATACCATAGAAAGAATGAGAACAATTATAGCAATAGGCAATATTGAACTGATTGATTCTTTAATAGATGTTAGAATATGCGACATTTATGATAACTCCTAAAATATTGTGCACAAAGCACGCTTATAATAATTATATCATTATTCAACTACTAAAGC
>JAZRFX010000082.1:0-3507 GCA_045643845.1 Clostridia bacterium
GCAATGGTTCTTCATTGTCTTCCCGCACACCGTGGAGAAGAAATTACTGCTGAAATCATCGAAGCACACGCTGACGAAATTTTTGAAGAAGCAGAAAACAGACTTCACGCACAGAAAGCCGTTATGGTTAAGTTAATGGCGTAAACTCGTATTTTACACTATTCAGAAAGGCATGGTTTTATGAAAGCATATTTGAAACTCGAAAACGGCACTGTTTTTGAAGGCACACTAATCGGTGCCGAGGGCGAAACAAGTGGCGAAATAGTTTTCTCAACTACGATGGGAAGTTATATTGAAGCACTTACCGATCCTGCTTCTTACGGACAAATTATCGTGCAGACATTCCCCCTTATCGGTAACTACGGAATGATTTACTCCGATATGGAAAGCGATAAAATTCACGCGAAGGGTTATGTGGTGCGTGAAATGTGTGATGTTCCCTCAAACTTCCGCTGTGAAGGAACTCTTGATAGTTTCTTAAAGGAACAGGGCATTGTGGGAATATGCGGTATCGACACACGCGAAATCACAAAGATTATCCGCGAAGAAGGTACAATGTCAGCACGCATTTCAACAAAGGCTCCTGAAGGAAAAATTGAACTTCCCGAAATCAAGGACGCCGTAAAGGAAGTTTCCGCAAAGGAAAAATACACAGTCGGCGAAGGCGCAGTTAAGATTGCATTCCTTGACCTCGGCACAAAAAAGAGCGCGGTAAATGCTCTTGCAAAGCGTGGCGCAAGCGTTGATGTTCTTCCCTATAACACAAAATCCGACGAGCTTTTGAAATATGATGCGATTTATCTTTCAGACGGTCCCGGAAATCCCGACGACTGCAAAGAGATTGCTGAAGAAATCAAAAAAGTATTCGGCAAGAAGCCCATTCTTGCAACGGGTCTTGGTCATCAATTACTTGCTATGGCAAATGGTGCAAAGTGTGAAAAGCTCCACCACGGACATCACGGTGCAAATCAGCCCGTAAAGCAAATTGAAAGCGGACGAGTTTATATAACTCTTCAGAATCACAACTTCGCTGTAAAGAGCGACTCTCTCCCCGACTTTGCAAAGGTTACTTATGAAAACCTCAACGACAAGAGTGTTGAAGGTATCGAATATATAGGAAAGAATGCCGTTTCACTTCAGTTCGCGCTGATTGAGGGCGAAGGTCCTAACGAAACAGGCTTCATTTACGACAAATATTTTGAAATGATTGGAGGTAAGAACTAATGCCGAAGAATAAAGACATTAAAAAGGTACTCGTTATCGGCAGCGGTCCTATCGTTATCGGACAGGCTGCAGAGTTTGACTACGCAGGCGCTCAGGCATGCCGAGTTCTTCGTGACGAGGGCGTAAATATCGTTCTTGTTAACTCCAACCCGGCTACAATTATGACAGACAAGGCTCTTGCTGATGAAATTTATCTTGAGCCTCTTACAACTGATACAATCAAGAGAATTATTGAGAAAGAGCGTCCCGACAGTCTTCTCGCATCTCTCGGCGGACAGACAGGTCTTACAATTGCAATGCAGCTTGATAAGGAAGGCTACCTTGACAAGATGGGCGTTAAGCTTATCGGTACTAATGCGGAAGCAATCGACCGCGCCGAAGACCGTGAGCTTTTCAAGGAAACAATGCTCAAAATCGGTCAAAGCTGTATCCCCTCCGATATTGCTACAACTGTTGAAGATTCTCTTGCAATCGCGGAAAAAATCGGTTACCCCGTAATCGTTCGTCCCGCATTCACACTCGGTGGTGCAGGTGGCGGTGTTGCGTATGACCGCGACACTCTTGCAAAGATTGCAAACAATGGTCTTACACTCTCTCCCATCACACAGGTACTTATTGAAAAGTACATTTATGGTTGGAAGGAAGTAGAATTTGAAGTAATGCGCGACCACGCAGGTAACGCTATTACAATTTGTAGTATGGAAAACCTCGACCCCGTTGGTATTCACACGGGCGACAGTATCGTTGTTGCTCCTGCTGCTACACTTTCCGATAAGGAATATTCAATGCTCCGCAAGGCTGCACTTGATATTATCACAGAGCTTAAGATTGAAGGTGGCTGTAACTGTCAGTTCGCACTCAATCCCGACAGCTTTGAATACGCAGTTATCGAGGTTAACCCCCGTGTTTCCCGTTCTTCTGCACTTGCAAGTAAGGCAACAGGCTACCCGATTGCAAAGGTTACTACAAAGATTGCGCTCGGCCACACACTTGACGAAATCAAGAATGATGTTACAGGCGTAACATACGCTTGTTTCGAGCCTGCAGTTGACTATATGGTTGTTAAGTTCCCCAAGTGGCCCTTTGATAAGTTTGTATATGCCGACAGAAAGCTCGGTACACAGATGAAGGCTACAGGCGAAGTAATGTCTATCGGAAACTCCTTCGAGTCCGCTCTTATGAAGGCGGTTCGCGGTGCAGAGCTTAAGACTGAAACTCTTTTCCATAAGGAAGTTCACGCAATCGAAGATATCGAAAAGAAGCTTTATGACCTTGATGACCTTCGTATCTTCACAGTTTATGAAGCACTTGTAAGAGGCATTTCAGTTGACAAAATCAACGAAATCACCCGTATCGACAAGTGGTTCCTTTCAAAAATCAAAAATATTGTAGATTATGAAAAGAGTATCCTCGGAAATCTTACCGAAGATCTTTACGAAAAGGGTAAGAAGCTTGGCTTTACCGATAAGGCTCTTGAAGAAATCAGCGGATGCAAGGTTCCCGCTCATAAAAACTGCGTTTACAAGATGGTTGACACCTGCGGTGGCGAATTTGCCGCAAAGACTCCCTACTTCTACTCAACTTATGACGAAAAGTGTGAAGCGAGAGCAGTTTCTACCAATAATAAGAAGGTTATCGTTTTAGGCTCAGGTCCTATCAGAATCGGTCAGGGTATCGAATTCGACTACTCATCCGTTCATTGTGTATGGGCACTTAAGGATATGGGCTACGAGGTTATTATCATCAACAACAACCCCGAAACTGTATCAACTGACTTTGATACAGCGGACAGACTTTATTTCGAGCCGCTCACTCCCGAGGATGTAATGAATGTTATCGAGGTTGAAAAGCCCGAAGGCGTCGTTGTTGCATTCGGCGGACAGACAGCAATCAAGCTTGTTAAGTTCCTTGACGAAAGCGGAATCAAGATTCTCGGTACATCAGCAAAGAGTATCGATATGGCTGAAGACCGTGAACAGTTTGATGCTCTTCTTGAAAAATTCGATATCAAGCGTCCCAGCGGTCTTTCAGTAATGAAGAAGGAAGAAGCTCTCCAGGCTGCTGAAAAGCTTGGTTATCCCGTACTTCTCCGTCCCTCTTATGTAATCGGCGGTCAAAATATGACAATCGCTTACAAGGAGGAAGATGTTATTCAGTATATGGATATCATCCTCGCGCAAAAGATTGAAAACCCCGTGCTTGTCGATAAATATATGATGGGTAAGGAGCTTGAGGTTGATATCATCAGCGATGGTACTGACGTTCTTATCCCAGGTATTATGG
>JAZRFX010000083.1:0-4932 GCA_045643845.1 Clostridia bacterium
CGCGCCCAACTTGCTTATCGACTTACCCGCTGGCAGCTATACCAACGGAGAAACTTACTGCATCGTTGTGGCGCAGGCAATTCCCGACACCACCACCATCACCGCTCCTGTGTTTATCACCATTGGCGGCGGCACAGAACTCTACCCGCTGACTAATACTTGCTGCACCCAAGTGAGTGCCTGCTCTATTCGTACCCGAACGAGATATAAGACCCGCGTTTCTACCAACGCAACGGGCGGCAGCTTTAGGCTTTTGAGTAGAGGATTTTGCAACCGCGAAACGCGCCTACCCGCCATTGACGGAACTGCACCCGCATAAGGAGGTGATGACATGAACAACAGAAACAAGATGCTTTACATGATGCCCAACAGCGAAATGGAAAACCGCAGAAGAAACGAAATGGAAAACCGCTTCCGTGACCGCAGAGGCAGAGAGCATTACAACAACGGCAGATATGCTCCCCGCCGCCGTAGCGCCTACGATGAATACGGAATGGAAGATGCCTATGATGCTTACGATATGGAAGGTTACGAAATGGAAGAGCGCTATGAGATGGAAGAAATGGAAGGATATGGCAGAGGCGGGATGCAGCCTATCGGCTTCTCTTACAACGAAATGCGCGGCTATAATCGCAACATGGGCGGTGGCGGTAAGGGCGGCAAAATGGAGCGCGGAGGCTCTATGGGTGAAGAAGAAGAGCTTACCAAGCGCGACATCACCGAGTGGCTAAAGAACATGAAGAACGCGGACGGCAGCAAGGGCGCTCATTGGCAGATGGAACAGACAGAGCAAATCCGCAAGCAGCATAATATCGAGTGCGACCCCGCGGACTTCTCTATCGCCATGAACATGATGTATAGCGACTACTGCGGCGTGGCAAAGAAGCTAAATGTCAACAACGGGCAGTTCTATGCTTTGATGGCTAAAGCCTTTCTCGATGACGAGGACAGCGGAGTCGAGGATAAGTTGGCAGCTTACTACTTCGCCATCGTCCAGTAAGCGCAAAAAGGAAATCCCCCACCCGAAAGGATGGGGGACTCTTTATGTAACACAGCGCCTACACAGAAGCGATTAAAAACATTGATATATCAACAAAATTGTAAGACAAAGGCTCTTTCTTTAGTGGTTTTTCATGTGGTTTCAAAATCTTTCAAAAACCGTCACAAACCATTGGGCTGCAAGGGTTTGACGGGCTTTCGATATTTCACCACATTTCACCTCGTTTAACACTAATTCGACACAGAAACTACACAGCAAAATACTTCTGCAGCTTCTCCCCAGCGCCTTCCTTTTTGCCGCTTCGCAAGTGGGTGTAGACCGCTTCGACAGTAGCCACATCGTCACCCATGAACTTTGCAGCGGAGCGGGGGTCAAGCCCAGCCTCGAAGCAAATGGTAGCGAAAGAGTGACGCAAGCAATGCGGAGTTATAGGATATTCCAGCTTATCGCCGCTGGCATCTACAAGTCCAACCGCACGGCAATACTTTACCCAGCCATCGCGGATTTCATTGGCTTTTAGATACCCCCCGTCCTTGCCTGCAAACACAAGACCGATTGCGTTCTTGGGCAGCGCATCTGCAAGCGGCGGGAGCAAGGGAACATCTCGCAAACCATTTTCGCTCTTTAAGAAGTTGTCGAGCTTGGGGTGCTGACCACGGGTATAATTAACCTTCTTGTTGACATGGATGACCATGTTCTTTCGGTCAATATCCGCATAGGTCAAAGCTGCTGCTTCACCTCTTCGCAGACCAGTATAAAGCAAGAGATAGGGGAACAGCCAAAACGGAGCGCTGCGGTCAATGCCGCTCTGCTTCACAACTCGTTCCTGCTCTTCCGTGAGAGCCAAGCGCTTCTTCTTGGGCAGACCCTTGGGCTTCTTAACCTCCGCAGCGGGTGAAATGTCAATATAGCCTTGAATGACCGCATAGGACATAATCTGCTTTATTGTGGTACTGGCTGCGTTAAGAACACTTGCCGAATACCCTTGCTTTGCCATCTGCGCAAAATAGCGCTTCACATCAAGAGGACGCATCTGTCTAATCGGCATATCAAAGTGCTCCTTGGCTCTGCGCACCTCTCTGCTATACATGACCCTTGTACCCTCTCTAATTTCCGTTTCATGGTCAATTTCCCATTCATCCGCTACCTCCGCGAACATCTTTCCGCGCTCTTCCTTTTCCTTGTACTCGCGCATCTTCTGTTCTACTTCGCGGTCTGTCTTGCCTCTAAAGGCAACGCGCTTGCCATTGATAGTACGAATTGCTTCTTTCAACCCATCGGGTCGAGTGTAATATTTCCCTTTCTTAGCCATGCAAATTCCTCCTTGAAATATGTGGAGGTCTGTGTTACAGTATAAGTGAACACAATCCTCCTTAACTTTGGTCGGTTGGGTGGTTTCTGTTCATCACCGCTTGTGGCTGCAACCACAGGCGGTTTTTTTTGTTTACAGGACTATCGCCAGCACTATGCTGACAACCAGCGCAGCCGCCAGCACCGCAGTATATGTCTGCTGCCGTTTCAGCTGTCCTTGCAGGAACGCAATGCTCCTGTCCTTTGCTTCTATCATTTCGCCCTTCGCCTCTACCAGCAACTTAAAAGCTTCAATCTCCGCATAGTAAAGGTTAGGGTCTGTCTTTTCGGGTGCTGGTGTTTCAAAGCCCACGCCAAGCAAAACTGTCGCAATGGGTCTAATGGTGTCCCATCTAAATTTACGGGCATCTTCGGTAAATACCCGCTTTATCGTGGATAGAGATACGGGGTCGCCAAGCTCTTCCGTCAGCACAGCAATCTTTTGGTAAGAGTATTCCTTTTCGCTCTTAACCGCTTTTAACTGCTCTACAATCTCCCTAATCTTCTCTTTTTCCATGTCCTACTCCATTTAAGACCCATTTAGGTCTAATTTAATACCATCTTGACACCGAAAAGAGCCGCTAATGAGCATTGATTGAAACCGCCCAATTATGCTACTTTCTTCTTGAGCCAAGCATGGCTTATCACCGATGAGCGGGGGTGGATGACGGCAACTTTCACCCTCGCTCAAATATCTAATTACAAAAAATTCGTGGCCAATTTGTTCCGTATACTTGCATTTAAAAGTTCCGTATGCTATATTAAATCCACCAACCGACCAGAACAAATGTTCCAGTTTTGGAACTATCAAGAAGGGGGAATATAATATGACAAAGGCAGAAGCCGAAACTCTTATCGCAAAACTGACCTATGAGCAGAAGCTGGCGCTTAACGCGATGCTAAAAGCCCTTGAACAAAAGCGTCAACTTTCGCCAGCTCTTCCTCGGTCAAAGAAGTAAGTCTTTCAATAAGTTCCATATCAAGAAGCTCTTCGCTGTTATCAGCGGAGGGCTTTTCTTCTTCTCTGCCGAGCAGATAGTCACCAGTAACGCCAAGAATTTTAGCAATCATCTTAATCTTAGCTACATCGGGATGTCGCTTGCCCGACTCGTAAGCACTATAAGCGCTACCAGTTACCCCAATCTGTTCTGCTACTTGCAGCTGGGTATAACCCTTTGCTTTTCGGGCTGCTTTAAGGTTTTCGTAAAATTCCATGTAATCACCTCTTGACAAGAGTAAAGCACAAACTTAACGATTTGTCAACTTTTTTCTACAAATCGCTTGACAACTTAACGAAACGATGATAAGATGACATCGTACTCAACAGTTCGTTGAGTTCATGGAGGTGAAAATATGTATCCTAATCTTATGGGTCAAAAAGAATATCACAGACTCACCACGGAAGAAATGGGAAAAATTATTGGCGTTAGCCGCACATCTTACGAACAGAAAATTAAGAGTGGCAGATTTACTCCTGCAGAGTGCAAAGCGTATTGTGACTACTTCGACAAGAAGTTTGAATACCTCTTTGCTTCGCAGGAGGAGTGCTAATTAAATCCCGTCCCCGTTTGTCAAGAAGAACCTTACGGCCAAATAAACGCCTACACCCCAACCGCCAATCATCGAAATGGTGTACCAACTAAACCCGTCAACGAAAATGCTGATAACCCACAAGATTGTCATAATTCCTTGTAAGACGGCAAGTATAGCGCAAAGTATCTTTGCTCCACCGCAAAGTCTAAGGGAAACAAATATTCCCGCAATCCCTGCCGCGCAAACGGAAGCAAGTATTGTGACAAAGGGTGCGTCTTGAATGAAAAGAATTTGGCGAAGCAATGGAACAGACACAATTAAGTCAACGACAAACGAAACCACAACAAACACAAGCAGCCAAGTAACAAGACCAATGACTGTGGCAAACGCTTTCAAAAATATAGATGTTGACCTTTTTTCTTCGCTGTTTTTGATTTCTTTGTTTTCCATAGTAAATCCCCCTTTATGAAATGCCATATTATACCAAATTTTCGTTGCCTTATCAATATATCTTTTCGCCTCTCAAGAGGAGTGCTGATGGAGGTGCTAATGAACGACCTGGAACGCAGGGTGCGGGAGCTTGAGAGCGATGTGCGGTTTTTGAGGTGGATGGTTTCCATACACGCATTTACAATCCTTGCGCTCACGATTGATGCGCTATCGAAATAGCGAAACGATTGCAGAAAACCCACCAACAGCACCGACAATGGTTGCTATGCCAATGATTACGCCCCACACAAGCATTTGCGGTTTTGCACGGCCTTGTTCCGTGGCGAGATAAAATCCATCACCACCAACATCGCAGCGGCTTTCGCAAAGTCCTTCTTTGGTGAGATGGAGAATGATCGCTTTGCCCCTTTCGCTTTGCTTGTCATAGTGCAAGCCGCGCCGAAGTAAAAGCAAATACCAAAACTGCGTAAAACTCATAGCAAATCCCCCTCTCTGTGAAAGGCTTTCAAGACCGCCGAGCCGCTCAACGGTTATCTCGCCATTTTACGGAACTCACGATTGGTAAGAATGATTTTCCAACCGAAAAGGCTGATAATTCT
>JAZRFX010000084.1:0-1601 GCA_045643845.1 Clostridia bacterium
AGAATAATTGACGGAACGGGAAATAAAGCTGTCTATGGAGATATCGCAATAAAAGACGGGAAAATCTTGCGCATTGCTGAAAAGATTGAGGAAATCGCAGAAAAAATAATTGATGCGACTAATCTTACAGTTTCCCCCGGTTTTATAGATTCGCACGCTCATTCGGATGATGCAATCATTCCTTATCCCGATATGACAGAAAAGGTGGAGCAGGGTATAACTACTGCAATATCAGGACAGTGCGGAGACAGCGCAGCGCCTGAAAAAATACCACCCGAAAAGGATAAATATATAGACGGAAAAGGAAATCTTTCTGATATTGCGGGAAGTTTTAAAAACTTTTCCGATGTCGCCAAAACCATTCCTCTTGGCTCGAATCATATGATGTTTGTCGGTCATAGCACAATCAGAATCAATGTTATCGGATACGAAAACAGACCTGCGACAAAAGAGGAATTTGAAAAAATGAAAGCTCTTGTGCGCGAGGCAATGGAAAATGGTGCTCTGGGCCTTTCGTTTGGCCTTATTTATACTCCAAGCTGTTATGCCGATACGGAAGAACTGCTTGAGCTTGCTAAAGTGGTTAAGGAATATGATGGTATGCTTGCGGCGCATCTTCGTAGTGAGAGCGATAATCTCATTGAGGCAGTCGAGGAACTTTTATTTATTGTAAAAAACCTTAATATTAAAGCGGTGTTTTCACATCACAAGGCATCGGGAAAAAAGAACTGGGGAAAGGTAAATCAGTCTCTTGCACTTTTAAGGAAAGCCGTTGATGAAGGCTACGATGTCTACTGCGATGTGTATCCATATATTGCAACCAATACATCCCTTAAAACTGTTATTATACCAAGGCAAATGCGAGGGCTTGATGCTGATGGCATTGTAAAGCTGGTGTCGGATTCTGAAAGTCGCAAACTGATAAAAGAAAAAATCATTGACAGTTGCGGAAAAACCCTCGATCACTTATTTATTTCAGGTGGTAAGGGCGTTGAAGATTGTCACGGCAGATTTATAAGTGAAATAGCGCAGGAGCGTGGGCAGGACCCGTACGATGTTGCTTTTGATATAATACGCGATTCACGCAGTTACGCTTCGGTTTGCGTGTTCTCTATGACTGAAGAAGATGTTGAAACGGTCTTGAAATTTGATCGTGCAATGATTTGTACCGACTCAGGCGTTGCAGGTGGAAGGACAACATACCATCCTCGACTTCGGGCAACATTCCCGCGGGTACTTGGAAGGTATGTTCGCGAAAAGAAAATTGTTTCACTTCCTGAAATGATAAGAAGGATGACATCGCTTCCTGCATCAGTTTACGGACTTTCGAAAAAGGGAATCCTCCGTGAAGGGTACGATGCAGATATCTGCATATTTAATGCTGAAAAAATAATTGATAAAGCAACTTTTGAAAACTGTAATTTGCGCGCTGAAGGGTTAAATTATGTAATTGTAGGCGGAAAAATTGCAGCAGAAAATGCAAAATATAGCGGAATAAAAAATGCTAAATTTATAACACGAAAGATAGAGAGGTAGATTATTATGACTAAAAAATTTATGGTCAAAAATTTCTTGCTTGAAACTAAAACAGCACAGAAACT
>JAZRFX010000085.1:0-3346 GCA_045643845.1 Clostridia bacterium
CGGTCATATAAGAACTTTTGGGTGCAGTTACACCATCGACAAGATTTACAATAGCAACTGCAAATTCAAAAGACATATCCAATAATTTGTTTTCAGACATAAACGCACCTTCTTTCGAGTAAATTTTATCATTAAATATTGCATTTTTCAATGATATATTGCTTTCGCAATATGATATACGGTTCTGCCGCATGATATACTTGCTTACCGCAAGTATGATATAATATCCGTTCTCTTCATACGCGAAGCGTATATCATCTGCAAAGCAGACATCATATCGAAGATATATCATCCGTTCTGCATAGAACGGATATCATTATAAAAAACCTCTCTTGTCTTGATAGACAAAAGAGGTTTTTTATATGGTGGGAGAGGGTGGATTCGAACCACCGAAGTCACTGACAACAGATTTACAGTCTGCCCCCTTTGGCCGCTCGGGAACTCTCCCTGGAGCTGGTGATGGGACTCGAACCCGCAACCTGCTGATTACAAATCAGCTGCTCTGCCAATTGAGCTACACCAGCTTATTCAATTTGTCACAACCCGTGACACGCATATTATAATAACACAGGAATTGATAGTTGTCAATAACTTTTTTAAAAAATTTTTAAAGGTGGCAGAAAATATTTTTCCGCCACCTTTTTCTCATTCATATAACTTTTTAAAATAGTAGGTTGCGTTGCCGTCGGAATCAATGTTAAATGACAGATAGCGCGTATTTTCAATCGACCTATGAAGCATCTTTTCCGCTTTTGAATCGGCGATTGTGATGAATCTTGCACCATTTTTTATGGTGGTAAAGTTTTCGTCACCGCTACGGATTACAAAAACATTTTTCGTTTCGGATGCCCTATTGAGCATATCATAAAACGCCTCGCGGTCAATGTCGGCTGCAAAACCTTCCTTATCTGCAAGCAGGATGAATATGTTTTTATCATCACCTGCGAAAGCCTGTGCGAGCTTTTCCCATTGCTCGCCACGGCTGATTTTTCCGCCACTCATTTCAAGTGAAATTATTTTTGAGTGGGGGATTTCGGTCATAATAAAACCATCCGCCGAGAGAGGTGCATTTTCGGGGACAAGGTCAGAAATTTTTTCGTTGCCAATCGCCGCCGCCATATCACTCCCTTTACAAAGATCCATAATATGCGCGTGGACAACTCGGTCGTAAAGGGTTACAACCTCGGGCAAAGCGAATATGTCAAAAGTATATCCGCCCTCATTTTCCTTATAAAGAGAATCGTTGAAGGTGCTTCCTTTTTTATCAATATCAAAGTTTTCGCTTGTGATTTTGATATTTCGCTCCACACCTGAATGAGCAAGTGTAAGAATGCCTGCATATTCCTTTTTCGCAGTTATCTTCCCATCCTCAAGTGCGATGAAATCTTCGTCATAGACGGGATTAAGAAGCGAAAGATCATCGACAATTGTGCTATATCCATCCTTGTCGAAAACTGAAACCTTTCCCGAAAGAGAGGATTCTCCGCCATCGCCAAGAGCGATTTCGAGCGGTGCGTTTATTCCTGCGACATCGCCGATTACATAGAGCGTAACGCTGTCCGTCTTTTTGCCGCCAAAGTAAAGGTCGAGCGTTACCTCGCCCTCTTTTTCGGGGTAGTATACATTCTCCTTAATATAGCCTCTCCCTTTCGGCACGGACCACTTTATATTTCCCGATACGCTTTTCGGAGGATTGTAGTTTTCATCGTAGGGAACATATGAAAGCTTAACTTTGTCGCCTGAAAGCACAACATTTTTATCGGCTTTTGCGAAAAGACCGACTGCTTTATCAGGCTCGGCATCGCTTGTGATTGCAAGCGCGTTTATAACTTTCCTGTTTTCAGTAGGGTTATTTATCGTATGGAGAGTGTTTTCTTCAAGCGTTTTTCCGACAAGCGCCGTTGAACCGCCGCCATCAAGATTTATGGCGTTTGTCATACCCATTTCAAGGCATATATCGGAAAGCGCATCGAGGCTTACGCCACGGCTTCTTGTGCTTCTGCCGTCAACGGTCATTATGTAGATAATCGAGCCGTCAGCATTTGTGCCGATGACGCTTCGCGGATTATTTCCGCTGACATTATGGGTGATTTGTGTCTTCTCGCCGTCCTTCAAAAGGAGTGTTCCTCCGCCGAACGCCGTATCCACGCCGTCAAGCGATGGCGTAACGCTGATATCAACCTTTATTTCTTCCTCAAGATTTATGTTGTGGTAAAGCGTCGGCGACATATTGTCGTCGATTACAAGGATGTAGCCGTTTTCGGGAATCGGAATTGTTCCGCCGAGGCTCGTTCCCTTGCCTGTAACAACGCCGTCGGTTACAGTTATCGCCGTAATCCCCTCGGGAAGAAAGGGCGATTCTCCACCGTTAAAATCGGGGGTGTACATCAAAACCGAGCCGTAGTAGTCGGTAGGCTTATTTATATGGGCAACCGCCGCTTTTTCGCCGTTTGCCATAGTTATTTCCGCCTTAAAATCCACATATGAAAATAAAAGTGCATTATCCTTAAAAAAGCCTGCCGCCATATCGGAATTTATGTGCGACTGCAAAAGCGTGCCGTCCTTGACCTCAAGCCCGAGCGAAAAATTCTGACCATTTTTATACGCCGAGAAAAAGTCGCCGTTTATCGCAACGACCGTCTTTTCATCGGTCTCGGCGAGGCTTTTTACAGTTGCGACCTTGTCACATCCGCTATCCGCTTTCAAAAGCTCAAAGCCCAGGTTTTCATCCTTAAGGTCCGCCGTTATTAAATTTATTTCAAGCGAATAGCTTCCGTAAAAGCGCCTTTCGTTTTTCAGCACAACTCCGCCCGTCACAACGCGCTCATTCGTCGCGGTATAAAGTGGCGCGGCGAGTGTCGTAAGCGAAAAGCTTAAAATAAGCGCCGTGATTACAAGTAACTTTTTCATAAAATCAGCCTCTGTTTTGTCTTACGGTTTCATATATGAAAAGAGCCGCCGCAACCGATGCGTTAAGCGAATTTACATCGCCCTTCATCGGGATTTTAACTTTAAAATCGCATTTTTCAAGGACGAGCTTGCTGATTCCTTCGCCCTCGCTTCCGATAACGATTGCAACTGCACCGCGAAGGTCGGACTCATAGATGTCCTTTTCGCCCGAAGCGTCAGCGCCCGTTACCCAAATGTTCTTTTACTTCAAATCATCGATCGTTATTGCAAGGCTGGACACTCGCGCAACGGGAGTATATTCCACGGCGGCTGCACTCGCCTTGGCACATACGGCGGTAAGACCTGTGCTGTCGTGCTTGGAAATAATTATTCCGTGAGCGCCTGCACAGTTAGCCGTTCTGATGATTGAACCGAGATTTGGGGGATCTGCGATTCT
>JAZRFX010000086.1:0-13337 GCA_045643845.1 Clostridia bacterium
AGCAAATAAAAGAAGGTAATCTCAAGGTAACAAACCCCGCACCCGAAACAGTATCCTGGTGGGTGTCTTTACTCCCGACACTTTTGATGTTTATTGTGATAGGCCTCTTTACATTCTCGATAATGAGACAGCAGGGAGGCGGCCACGGAGTAGGAAACTTCGGTAAATCCAAGGCCAAAAACGCATCCGACAGTAAGGTAACCTTTGCTGATGTTGCAGGTGCCGACGAAGAGAAAAAGGAACTTGAAGAAGTTGTTGAATTCTTAAAAGACCCGAAAAAGTTTATCGAACTTGGTGCTCGTATTCCCAAGGGTGTACTTCTTGTAGGCCCTCCGGGAACAGGTAAAACACTTCTTGCGAAAGCCGTAGCAGGTGAGGCAGGCGTGCCGTTCTTCTCGATTTCAGGTTCAGACTTCGTTGAAATGTTTGTCGGCGTCGGTGCAAGCCGTGTTCGTGACCTTTTTGAACAGGCAAGAAAGAATCTTCCTGCAATCATATTTATTGATGAAATCGATGCTGTCGGAAGACAGCGTGGTGCAGGTCTTGGCGGTGGCCACGACGAAAGAGAGCAGACTCTTAATCAGCTCCTCGTTGAAATGGATGGCTTCGGCACAAATGAAGGAATTATAATCATCGCCGCTACAAACAGACCTGACATTCTTGATCCTGCGCTTCTTCGTCCTGGTAGATTTGACCGTCAGGTTGTTGTAAACTATCCCGACCAGAAGGGTAGAGAAGCAATTCTTAAAGTTCACGCGAAGAATAAGCCCCTAGCGGATGGCCTTTCGCTTGAAACCGTTTCAAAATCAACATACGGATTTACAGGTGCAGACCTTGAAAACCTTCTTAATGAAGCTGCTATTCTTACTGCAAGACGCGATAAGAAAGTCATCGAACAGGATGAAATCGATGAAGCAATACTCAAGGTTATTATGGGACCTGAAAAGAAGACTCGCAAACACGAAAAGAATAACAAGGAAAAGACTGCATACCATGAAGCAGGTCACGCAGTTGCAGCAAAGCTTCTTCCCACGCAGGACAGCGTTCATCAGGTTTCAATCATCCCTCGTGGCAGAGCGGGCGGATTTACTTTAAGCCTTCCTGATACCGATAAGAGCTATGTTTCAAAGGACGAAATGATAGAAGATATCATTATGATGCTTGCAGGTCGTGCGGCTGAAAAAATCGTATTTAACGATATTAACACAGGCGCTTCAAACGACCTTGAAAGAGCAACCCAGACTGCAAGAAATATGGTTATGAAGTATGGTATGAGCGAAAAACTCGGATATGTAACATTTACTGCTGAAGACCATGAAGTGTTCCTTGGAAGAGATTTCTCTCAGGGAAGAAATTACAGCGAAAGCGTTGCTGCAGTTATTGATGAGGAAATCAAGCGCATTATCGACGAATGTTATGTAAAGTGCGAAAAGCTCCTCACTGACAACCGCGACAAGCTTGACAATGTTGCAAAAGCTCTTATTAACCACGAAAAACTCGACGCAAATGAATTTGAGCGTGTGTTTGAATATGGCTCTCTTGAAGAAATCAAGGAAGAAATAAAAGAAGAAAATACAAATGCATAACAAAAGCCACTGTTGAGATTTTCTCAACAGTGGCTTTTTTCTAACTATCATATTGCGTAAAGGAATATCGCGAAAAAGTGCATCATACTTGCAAGGTCAACAAATATATGGAAAAGCGAATGTATATAGCGCTTCTTTTTTCCAAGCCCGTAAAGAATAGCTCCTATTGTATAAAGAACTCCTCCAAGCGCAAGAAAAAATATACCGCCTGAACCTATAGCACTTATTGTTTGCTTCAGGAAAACCACTACACACCAGCCGAGACCAAGATAACAAATCATAGAAAATACCCTGTATTTGTGGTGGTCGATAGCGGTGAAAATCATCGCGATAATGGTAACTCCCCAGACTATTCCAAAAAGCAACCACGCAGAAACGGGATCAGTAAGACGCATTGCGGAAAGAGTGATCGGAGTATATGTGCCTGCAATCATAATATAAATAGTACAATGGTCAATTACCTGAAATACCTTTTTTGCCGTTCCGCTACGAAGTCCGTGATAGATGCTTGACATAGTAAAAAGAAGAATTACGGAAAGACCATAAATAATACTGCTTACAACACCGAAGATATTACGGTGAAGTGCCGCAAATACCACACAAAGCACAAGATAGATAACCCCTAATGCTCCGCCGACAATGTGCGTTACCATATTGAAAATTTCCTCCCCCTTGGTGTAGTCGGGGAGAAGCCTGTCTTTTAAGACTGTTCGTTTCATCAGATAGTCTCCTTAATAATATCGTTCATATTATAAAAACCGGGTTCTTTAGAAACAAGGAAGGAAGCAGCTTTGATAGCGCCGACGGCAAAGATTTCTTTGCTCATAGCAGTATGCTTTATTTCGATGATTTCATCATTGCCTGCAAAAACAACCTCGTGCTCGCCGACAATCGTACCACCGCGAAGGGAATGAATACCGATTTCATTCTTGCTGCGCTTTTTGCGTGTGCTGTGACGGTCGTACACATATTCGTTTGAATTATCACAGGTTTCGTTTATTGCATCGGCAATTGCAAGTGCAGTTCCGCTCGGCGCATCAATTTTGAGGTTATGATGCTTTTCAATGATTTCTATATCAAAGCCATCCTGAAGAATTGATGTAGCTTTTTTTACGAGGTCAATAATAAGATTTATTCCAAGCGACATATTGGCGCTGAAGAAAACAGGAGTTTTTGAAGAAGCTTCGCTTATTTTCTCCATCTGCGTTGCAGACAATCCTGTTGTAGCAATAACAACGGGCTTCTTCTTTGAAACTGCGCAGGAAAGAGTACCCTCAAGCGATGATGGATGAGAGAAATCAATTATAACATCAAAAAATTCTTTTACATCCTCAAGAGTAGTATATACAGGAAAATCGTTTTTAATTGCAGTATTTATATCGACACCGCAAACGATTTTTGAAGTTTCGCTCTCCGCAAGAAGTCTTGCAATAACCTGTCCCATCTTACCATTTGCGCCGACAAGTGCTATATTTATCATTTTGTAACCTCCTTATTAGATAATCGTGCCACAGTAAATCTGTGGCACGATTTAGATTGGTTTTATTTTATTAAACCATAACCTTTCATGGCTTTCTCGAGCCTTTCTGCGTTTTCGGGAGCCATTTCATAAAGCGGAAGTCTTACAACACCCGTATCAAGGCCGAGCAAGTTAAGACCTTTTTTTACGGGAATAGGATTAACTTCGCAGAAGAGTGAAGCAATAATTTCATTAGCTTCAAGCTGCATTTTTGCAGCAGTTTTATAGTCGCCCTTAAGAGCTGTTTCAATCATATTGTGCGTCTGGAGGGGAGCAATGTTTGCAAGTACCGAAATCGTTCCTTTACCACCCATAAGTGTAATGGGAACATTTATTTCGTCACAACCTGAATAAAAGTCAATTTTATCACCGCAAAGCGACATCATTTCGATAACCTGAGCCATATTTCCCGACGCTTCTTTAATGCCGACAATGTTGGGGTGGTCAGCAAGAACATTAAGCGTAGCAGGTGCAATATTAAGACCTGTTCTTCCTGGGACATTATAAAGTATAACAGGCTTATCAACGCTGTCAGCGAACTTTGTGTAATGCTGAATAAGTCCGCGCTGTGTAGTTTTGTTGTAGTATGGTGTTACAAGCAAAAGTCCGTCAGCACCGAGAGCACACGCGCTTTTTGACATTGACACGCCGTGTCTTGTATCGTTTGAACCTGTTCCTGCAAGGACGGGAATTCTACCGTTTACCTGATTGACTACACATTCAATTGCGGCAAGATGCTCTTCATTATTAAGAGTAGGAGCTTCGCCTGTAGTTCCACAAACGCAGATACAGTCAGTTTTGCCCTCAATCTGAAATTCAACAAGCTTTTTAAGAGTTTCGAAATCTACATTTCCGTTTTTATCAAATGGTGTTACCAGTGCACAACAAGAACCGGTAAAAAGAGTCTTTTTGCTCATTTGATAATACCTCCTGAAATTAGTCGTTCAAATATTCGATGAGCTTCTTTGCGATCTGAACAGCATTTGCAGCGGCACCCTTACGGATATTGTCGGCAACAACCCAAAGGTTAACACCGTTTTCTACACTTTCATCACGACGGATTCTGCCGACATATGTGTCGTTTGAGCCTGTAGCATTGATTGCGAGGGGATAAACATTGTTTGCAGTATCATCTTCAACAACAACGCCCGGAGCGTTCTTGAGTGTTTCGATAAGTTCTGAAAGTTCAAAAGCGTTTTCAAATTCAACATTGATAGATTCGCTATGGCTGTTGAATACAGGAACACGAACAGTTGTAGCAGTAATTCTGATATCGTCCCTGCCGAGAATCTTGCGGGTTTCGTGAACCATCTTCATTTCTTCCTTTGTATAACCATTGGGAAGGAATACGTCGATGTGAGGAATACAGTTGTTAGCAATGGGATGGGGGAACTTCTTGGGAGCTTCTCCCTTAAGACCATTTTCAAGGTCGCTCCAACCGCCCATACCTGCGCCTGAAACTGCCTGGTATGTAGAATAAACAATTCTCTTTATCTTGTACTTTTCATCAAGAGGCTTGAGCGCAACCATAGCCTGAATTGTAGAACAGTTGGGGTTTGCGATAATACCCTTATTCCACTTGATATCTTCGGGGTTAACTTCGGGAACAACGAGGGGAACCTCGGGATCCATTCTCCAGGCACTTGAGTTATCAACTACGATACATCCCTTTGATGCAGCGATGGGAGCGAACTTTTCGCTGATAGAACCGCCTGCACTGAAAAGAGCTATATCAATGCCTCTGTCGAAAGAATTTTCAGTAAGTTCTTCGATAACATATTCTTTACCCATGAACTCAACTTTTGAACCTGCGCTGCGAGCAGAAGCAAAAAGGTAGTAGTTTTCAACAGGAAGATTTTCTTCTTCAAGAACCTTGAGGAAAGTTCTTCCAACCATACCTGTAGCGCCTACGATAGCAACATTAAATTTCTTCATAAAATACCATTCCTTTCAAAATGCCGTAAAAGCAAATATAATACAGTTTCAAATTTCACTTTAGTATATCATTTTTGAGTGCGTATGTCAATTTTTTTCCGCCAAAACCCTTGAATTTCCAAAGGAATTTCTTGATTTATGTCGAAAAAAGTATTATGATATGATTGATGTGCAGGAGGTGTGACAAAAGATGAAGAAAACTGCATCGGTTTTATTCCTGATTATCATTTTATTACTTTCGGTCGGAATATGTGCTTATGCATCCGATTATAAAACTGAAGTTTCAGTCGGAATTAAATATGGCGTAAACGCAGGAAACAGCGTGAATGTTTCATCTTCAAGCGGACTTACCGTCTATGACGCCGCACTTGGCACAGTGCTGTATACCGCGGCTCCCGATGAAGAAGTCTATATAGAAATGGGTTCAACGGGATTTGCTTCCTGGGAAAAATTCAGCGCAGACGGAATTGAAAAAATTTCCGTACAACCCGCGCCTTATACAACCATTTTTTGTGACGGGAAGGAATATCGCGGATATATTTATCTTGAAAGACGCGCAAATGGGGAACTCCTTGTAATAAATTATCTTGGCACAGACGAATATGTAGCAAGCGTTTTGGGGAAGGAAATGAGTTACACCTGGCCTTTAGAAGCCCTCAAGGCGCAGGCTGTATGTGCAAGAAACTTTGTATTGACACGCGGAAGTACCCATAAAGAATACGGCTTTGATGTTTGCACAACTACACATTGTCAGGTGTACGGCGGCGTAGCGAGTGAGCACGAAAACACCCGTCAGGCAGTTGAGGAAACAAAGGGTATTCTTGGAAAATATAATGGAAATATAGTCGGGCTCTATTTCTTTGCAACAAGCGGCGGACAAACTGAAGATGTTGAAAATGTATGGGGATCACCATACGGATATCTCAAGTCGGTTCCCGACACTTATGAAAACCCCGCAAAAGCATCGCGATATACATGGACAACGAAATTTACAAAGGAAGAAATAGAAGCGAAGCTGAATTCAGCAGGTTACAATATCGGAAATTTGACGAAGATAGAGATAAATAGCATAACCGACAGCGGTCGAGTTAAGGAAATGACCTTCTACGGAACACAAGGAAAACAGTCGTTCAAAAGAGAAAAATGCAGAACGATATTAAGCCTTTACAGTCAAAAATTTACAATCGTTCCAAACGGTGGGGAAATCTCCGCCGTGACAACTGCAGGAACAATAAAAGCTCCGCTTTTCTATGCGCAAAGCGCGGGCGGGACTGAAAAAGTTTCGGAATATGCAGTTATTGCAGGAGATGGAAGTATATCCCATATGAATATTGAAGCCACAGGAGCGGATTCATATACAATAAACGGTGGAGGCTACGGCCACGGCGTAGGTATGAGCCAATGGGGAGCCAGAGGAATGGCTGAAAATGGGTTTACATACGACCAGATTTTAAAGCATTATTTCACAGATATAGTATTGGAGTAAAAAGATGAACACAGACGAGTTTGATTACTATTTACCGGAGGAGCGTATAGCGCAGACTCCGCTTGCGGACAGGACTGCATCAAGACTTTTGTTGCTTGATAAAAAAACAGGAGAATACAAGGATGAATCATTTAAAAATATAGAAAAATTCCTTAAAAAAGGGGATTGCCTTGTTCTTAATGACACCCGTGTTATTCCCGCCAGACTCTATGGCGCGAAAAAAGAAAGCGGCGGAGCGATTGAGTTTTTGTTGCTTCACAGATTTTCTACCGATGAGTGGGAAGTAGCGTTAAAGCCCGGAAGAAAGGCGAAGATAGGTGCACAGTTTGAATTCGGCGGAGGAAAACTTTGTGCCGAGGTTATTGATATCCTTGAAGGCGGTAACAGACGCGTGAGATTCACATATGACGGACTTTTTGAAAATGTTCTGGAAGAACTTGGCGAAATGCCGCATCCGCATTATATAAAGGAAAAACTAAACGACAAGGAAAGATATCAGACCGTTTACTCAAAAAACGACGGAAGCGCTGCTGCTCCGACGGCAGGTCTTCATTTTACAAATGAGCTTCTTGAAAAAATCAAGGAAATGGGAGTGGAGCTTGCGTTTCTTACACTCCATGTAGGCCTTGGAACATTCCGCCCCGTAAAGGTAACCGATGTTAAAGAGCATAAAATGCATTCTGAATATTATATAGTTACGCAGGAAGCGGCCGATACGGTTAACCGCACCCGTGAAAACGGAGGAAGGGTAATTTGTGTCGGAACGACAAGCTGCAGAACTATTGAAAGTGCAACGGAAAATGGAAAACTGCAGGCAAAAAGCGGAGAAACCGACATTTTCATTTATCCTGGCTATGAATTCAAAATGACGGATGCCCTTATAACCAATTTCCACCTTCCGAAATCGACTCTTGTAATGCTCGTAAGCGCACTTGCGGGAAAGGAAAATATATTAAGCGCGTATGAACATGCAGTAAAGGAAGAATATCGCTTTTTCAGCTTTGGCGATGCTATGTTTATAAGCTGACTTAAGACCTCTGATAAAGAGGTCTTTTTTTGTTATATTTTAGACTAATATATATTAAATAATTATTGACCTTGATAAATATTTGCTGTATAATATTCTTAAGAAAAGTTGTTATTATATTTTTAGTGAAAGGCAATGACAAAACTATGAAAAAGTCTCTTAAAAATTTAGTATGTATCGGTACAACATTACTTATGGCTACTTCAGTTTATGCCGCAAAAACGGAGCTTTATGCACTCGATGGCAGAACTATATTTGTAGATGAAAGCCAGATTGAAGCATATACCGCTGTGGGTATGGGATGGTATCTTGAAAAGCCTGTGACTATGTTTGCAATTGACGGAAGAAGCATTGTCGTTGCTCCTGATCAGGTTGAGGCTCATAAGGCTGTTGGCTGGTATCTTGAAGATGAACTTCCCAAAGCTGAAGAACCAGAAAAAGAAGTAGAAAAGTCCGAGGAAACAAAAACGGAAGAAACTCCTGCAGTTCCCGAAAAAGTAGTTATTAAGTATACTGACGGAACAACTGTTTCCGTTCCTGCAGAGCATGTAAAAATGTATCTTGCTCTTGATTGGGTAGTTGTTGAAGATTCTTCAGCACCAAAGGTAGAATATGTAACTATGTACAGCAAGGATGGAACTGCAAAGCTTGTATCCGTGAATGAAGTTTCAAAATATGAGCTTGCAGGCTGGAGTAAGGAAGCTCCTGTTACATCCGAGGCTATGACTGTATATTCTTATACAGGAGAAACAAAGGAAATCTTTAAAGATGAATACGAGCAGTATATGGAAAAAGGCTGGTTCTCCGCTTTTGATGAAGCTTTGTATTCATATACCGCATTTGGTAATGATACAGAACCTGGTGTAATAAGCCTTCTTGAAAACAAAAAGTATGAACTTGCTTTCAATATGGTTAAAGACGCTATAGATAAGCTTGAAAGCACTAACCCCGAATCAGAATATGTTTCAATGCTTTACTATCTCCGTACAAGCGTGACTGACACCTGGAGAGAAGCGGCTAATTCACCTCTTGGTTTCATCAACTATTGGTTTACTGACCGTGGTGAGCAGAGATTCGTTATTTTTGAATACAGAAACATCAGCAATGACAGAATCAAAGCTTTTGAAATCAACTTTGACATTTGTGACAAGGACGGAAATGTTATCGAAACAAATAAGGGCTCTTATTCAGTAAGCAATCTCAAACTCGTTCCTTGTGACAAGGCTCGCGTAGGTTGGGAAGCAGAGTCTGGTGCAGATGCAGTTTCTATCAAAAATGTAAAGGTAATGGCAGTTACATTTACTGATGGTACTGTTTGGAAGACCGAGAAATAATAAGTAATAAATACATAGGGGATTGTTCTTTTACAATCCCCTGTATTTTTTGAGGTGTATATTTATGAATATAGATGAACTGCGAAACTTAATAAATTATCACAGCAATCTTTATTACACGCAGGATGAACCTGAAATAAGCGACTTTGAATATGATAAGCTTATGCAGGAACTTAAAAGGATGGAAGCTGAAAATCCGAGTCTTATAACGCCTGATTCTCCGACACAGAGAATTGGCGGAAAGATTCTTGATGGGTTTGAGCAGGTTACTCATAAAGTTCAGATGCAAAGTCTTAATGATGTTTTTGATAAGGAAAGTGTTCTTGACTTCGGTCGTAAATGCGAAGACGCGCTGGGCGAAAAGGTAGAGTATATAACCGAACTTAAAATTGACGGGCTCAGCGTTTCTCTTGAGTATCGCGACGGCTATTTTTTCCGTGGTTCTACACGCGGGGATGGTACAGTAGGTGAAGATGTTACTGAAAACCTTAAAACAATAAGAAATATCCCGCTGAAGCTTAATGAAAATATCCCTTATCTTGAAGTTCGTGGCGAGGTTTTTATGCCTCACGCAAGCTTTGATGCAGTAAATAAATATCAGGCGGAAACAGGTCAAAAAGAATTTAAAAACCCAAGAAATGCAGCGGCAGGCTCACTTCGTCAGCTCGACAGCAGTGTTGTTGCACAAAGAAAACTTGATATCTATGTTTTCAACATTCAGCAAATAGAAGGCAAGGATATAAAAACTCATAAGGAAGGCCTTGAATACCTTGCAACACTCGGCTTTAAGACAATTCCCGAAACCCCCGTATGTAGCTCGATTGAGGATGCCTTTTCCGAAATAGAAAAAATAGGAGAAATGAGAGGGGAACTCGGATTTGATATCGATGGAGCCGTTGTAAAGGTTAATTCCTTGTCACAACGCGAAATGCTCGGTTCTACTGCCAAATGTCCTAAATGGGCAGTGGCATACAAGTACCCTCCCGAGGTGAAAGAAACCACACTGATAGATATCGTAATTCAGGTTGGGAGAACGGGTGTTCTTACTCCCAATGCAGTGCTTGAAAGCGTAAGGCTTGCAGGAACAACTGTTTCAAGAGCAACTCTTCATAACATTGATTATATAAGGGAAAAGGATATACGCGTAGGGGATAAAGTCCTCGTGCAAAAAGCTGGAGATATCATTCCTGAAGTTTTGAGCGTTGTAACTGAAAAAAGAACAGGAAAGGAAATTATTTTCAATATGCCTGACACTTGTCCCGTCTGCGGTGCAAAAGTCTACCGTGAGGATGGGGAAGCGGCATTTCGATGCACGGGATTGGAATGCCCGGCGCAAATCGCTAGAAATATCATTCACTTTGCCTCGCGCGACGCAATGGATATCGAGGGTATGGGGCCAGCTATGGTTGAAAAGCTTCTTGAAAATAAGATTATATCATCCGTTGCCGATATATATGAAATAAATCCCGATGATGTTTCAAGCCTCGATAAAATGGGTAAAAAGAGCGCCGAAAATCTTAAAAATGCAATAGAGAAAAGTAAAGAAAACGACCTTTCCAAGCTCATATTTGCACTTGGTATAAGACATGTAGGTGCAAGAAATGCACAGCTTCTGGCACAGCACTTTAAAACTCTTGATAATCTTATTGCCGCGGAAAAAGAAGAGATAGCATCCGTGAATGAAATCGGCGAGGTAATTGCACAAAGCATTGTCGCTTATTTCGGGCAGGAGCAAAATAAAAACACAATTGAAAAACTTCGGGCTTTCGGACTTAATTTTGAATGCAAGGAGATAAGCAAAGAAGGAATATTTACAGGAAAAACCTTTGTTCTTACGGGAACACTTCCGACAATGAACAGAAATGAAGCCTCAAAGCTTATAACCGATAACGGAGGAAAGGTTTCTTCATCGGTAAGTAAAAAGACGGATTTTGTTTTAGCCGGGGAAGAAGCAGGCAGCAAACTTGACAAAGCGAACGCTCTTGGAATAACTGTTATTTCCGAAGAAGAATTCCTCAAAATGCTTTCTTAAAGATAATCGAGATAAAATATACAATTTTATCAAAAATTTCTTGCGTTTATGCAATATATATAGTATAATGAAGATACAAAGACACCAAATAAATTTTTAGGAGGGCTTAGTATGATAAATGTAATTATTGGAGAAAAGGGCACAGGCAAAACAGCGAAACTTATTGAGGCTGTACATAGCGCTGAAAAGGCTGCTACAGGTAATGTGGTTTTCGTTAACAAGGGTAAAAGACATGTCCTTGATCTTTCGCATAAAGTAAGACTTGTTGATACCGAAGAGTACGGAATAACATCTTACGACGAGTTCTTCGGATTCATCGGTGGTATGCTTTCACAGAACTACGATATTGCTCACATCTTTGTTGACAGTGTTACAAAAATTGTTAATGATGATCTTGAGGCTCTTGAGAAGTTCCTTGACAAACTTGATGTTGTTGCAACAAAGAATAATGCTGAAATCCAGATTATTCTCAGCCTTAATCCTGCAAACGCAACAGAAGGCATCAAAAAGTATGTTAAATAATTAAAACCGAATTCTAAACCCCTCTTTTTCGTAATATACTTACGGAGAAGAGGGGTTTTTATGTGTAAATTTATTTTAATTTTTGTAATCCTTTTGAATATATTATCTCCACAGGTAAAAGCGATAAGCGCCCAAAGTGCAATCCTTATCGATTCCAAAAGCGGGCGCGTTTTGTTCGAACATAACCCCTGTGAAAAGCTCTCTATGGCAAGTACTACAAAGATAATGACGGGACTTCTTGCGTGCGAAAGTGAGAAATTAAACACTTCAGTTCGGGTAAGCCCTTTTGCGGCAGGAACTGAAGGGTCCTCTCTATGGTTGAAGGCGGGCGAGGTACAGTCGCTTGAAAATTTAACATATGGACTTATGCTTAAAAGCGGAAACGACGCCGCAGTTGCAATAGCAGAGCATCTTGCAGGAAGCGTGGACGCATTTTCTCTTTTGATGAATGAGAAAGCGCGGAAAATCGGCGCTTATAACACCCATTTTGAAAATCCGCACGGGCTTGATGCGAAGGAGCATTATACCACGGTATACGATTTGGCATTGATTGCTCAAAATGCAATGAAAAACAAAGAATTCAGAAAAATAGTTTCCACAAAAACCTATTCGATACCAATTGAGGGAGAAAAGTGGGGCAGGGCTCTTAAAAATCACAATAAACTTTTATGGCGACTTGAAGGGTGCAATGGTATAAAGACGGGTTTTACCAAAAAATCGGGAAGATGTCTTGTATCAAGTGCAAAAAAAGGCAATGAAGAATATATTTGCGTAACGCTTAATGCACCCGACGATTGGAATGACCATACATACCTTCTGAATTTCGGATTTGATAACTTTGAGAATATGAATGTGATAAAAAAAGGAGCCGTTGCCAAGAATGTAGCATATGATGAAAAGCACAAAAGAAGAGTGAATGTTATCTACTCTCAAGACTTCGATATCGCGGTAAAAAAGGAAGATAAAATCACGACCGAAATAAAAATCGACAAAATAAAATACCCTGCAAAGAAAGGCTCCGTTGCAGGGTATGCAAATATTTATTGTAATGGGGAAGAAATGGGAAAAATACCGCTTCTCCTTGAAAAAGATATAAAGAAAATAACATTTTGGGAAAAGATTAAATTCTTTTTTAGCAAACTTAAAGGGCGGTTATTTTCCTGATATGATTTCGTTGGCAAGATTTATTGCAGCCTTATAACCGTCAAGCTGCTTTTTTATCTGATCTTTACGGGGATAGTAGCGAATAATCATATAATGATTGTCAAGGTTTATACCGCACCCTTCAAGATATTTGTTTCCTGAAAGACTTACCCCGTAATTTATTCCGTGCGCAGAGAAAAGCTCGGTGCCTTCGGGAATATCTTTTGCCCATTTTTCAACGGGAGAATAGGGGCATTCTTCAGGGATTTCTCCTATAAAAATCTCGGCAGCTTCTTTATCCATAATATAGATGTATTTTTCATCTCCCGCAAATGACAAATGCAGTTTTGTCGCTGTTGCATTTGAATATTCAATATCTTCGTCTGAAGGATCACTCTTTATTAAAAGCTGACTGAAAAAGACTGATTTTTCACCGTTTCCATCAACATCTTCGCAAAGCTTTGAAAGGGTTTCGGCAATCTTTTCCTCGTTTTCGGAATCGATTATATTGTTTGCTGCATATGTTAAAGTCAAATCATATTTTGGCTCGGTCAGTTTTGTGTATATTGTAGCGCCGATAGCAATTATAATTATAAGAGGAATAATAACATACCATCTGTAATACTCCCAATAATATGCCCACCACGCTTTTGAAAATTTCTCAGGCTTTACACCGTATTTTTCTGCCATTTAATTTACCTGCTTCCAATAGTAATTTATTCAATTATATCCCAAAAGAAAAGAGTAGTCAAT
>JAZRFX010000087.1:0-2552 GCA_045643845.1 Clostridia bacterium
TATCGTGGGGGCGCTTATATAATGGTAACAAAAAAGGAATATTCAAAAATAGTCGAAAAGCACTCGGGAAAATCTCCGCTCTTGAAAGATTGCATCCGTGCTTTTTTAGTCGGCGGACTTATATGCGTAATAGGTCAGGCGCTCCGCGATTTTTATGGAAATATGGGGCTTGACAAAACCCTTTCGGGAACTGCGACCTCGATTACGCTGATTTTTATTGCATCCGTCTTAACGGCGTTTGGCATTTTCGATAAAATAGGAAAATTCGCGGGCGCAGGCACGCTTGTCCCGATTACGGGATTTTCAAACGCCGTCACATCGCCCGCGATGGAGTTCCGCTCGGAAGGACTTGTCGCAGGCGTCGGCGCGAAGATTTTCACCGTGGCAGGTCCCGTCATAGTCTACGGCACGCTGTCGAGCATCCTCGCGGGGCTTATCTATTTCTTTTTTATGAGGTGAAATATGAGAGGAAGCATAATTTTTGATAAAAAGCCGTCGATACTGTCGTTTTCGGCGGTAGTCGGCAAAAAAGAGGGCGAGGGTCCTCTCGGGAAATATTTTGACGAGGTTGAGCCTGATGCTTACTTCGGTCAGGAATCGTGGGAAAAGGCGGAAAGCGAAAACCTGCGCCGAAGTGTCGCGCGTACTCTTAAAAAAGGAAGCTTCTCCGCCGAGGATATTGACTTTGTGATTTCGGGCGACCTTTTAAATCAATGTATTTCGTCAGGGTACGCACTCCGCGCCCTCGGTATTCCTTTTTTCGGAGTATACGGCTCGTGCTCCACTATGGCGGAGAGTATGGTGCTCGGCTCTATGATGATTTCAGGCGGTTTTGCCGAGCGCGTGCTTTGTGCTACAAGCAGTAACTTCTGCAGCGCGGAAAAGCAGTTCCGCACCCCGCTTGAATACGGCGGTCAGCGCACTCCCAACGCTCAATGGACGGTCACGGGAAGCGGAAGTGTTGTGCTTGGCGAAGGGGGAAAGGTTTTTGTCGACTCCGTAACCTGCGGAAGAATTGTGGATATGGGCGTATGCGATGTTACGAATATGGGCGCGGCGATGGCGCCTGCGTTTGTTGACAGCGTACTACGACACCTCAAAGCGACAGGGGAAACCATCTCCGATTACGACCTTATCCTATCGGGCGATCTGGGACTTGTGGGAAAAAGCATCGGCATTGACCTTTTCGAGCGCGAAGGGATTATCCTCGGCAGTCGCTACAATGACTGCGGTGCTATGATTTTTGACAAAAACACGCAGGACACGCACTCGGGCGGAAGCGGTTGCGGATGTGCGGCATCGGTCCTTTGCGGATATATTCTTCCCGCGATGGAGCGCGGCGAAATTAAAAAAGTCCTTTTCGGCGCGACGGGTGCACTGATGAGCCCGACCTCCACAATGCAGGGAGAAAGTATTCCATCAATTTCGCATATTGTTTCGCTCTCGTAAATAACATATAACGAGGTGCTTTATATGCAAAAAAGTTTCATTAAATATATATGGATAGCGGCGGCGCTGGTGTTGCCGCTCATACTTTTTCTTCAGTACGCTTTTGCAAAAGAGGAAAAAGTATGCTACATAACCTTTGACGACGGGCCTACTTTAAACACGCCCGATATTTTAAAAACGCTTGAAAAGTATGGCGCAAAGGCGACCTTTTTCGTGCTTGAGGAAAGAATTGTGATGTACCCCGACTTTATAAAGCAAATACACTACTCAAAAAACGCAATCGGTCTGCACGGCGTCAGTCACAGCGAGGCGATATATTCTTCGCCCACCGCACCGCTTGAAGAAATGAAAAAAGCCGATAAATCTCTTATGAATGCGCTCGGAGAAGGAAGCGCTCTTGCAAGAGTTCCCTTCGGCTCGGGCTACCGCCTGACAAGGCAAATGGCAAAAAACCTGACCGATAACGGCTATATAATATGGGACTGGAATGTAGATCCGCGCGACAGCGTCGGCACTATCGTCCCTGAAAAAGTGATGGCGAATTTAAAACGCGACCTTAATCGCTGCAAAGGCACGCCCGTAATACTTCTGCACGATCGGAAAAGCACGGCAAAGCTCCTTCCGAGAGTGCTCGAATATTTGAAAAACGAGGGCTATAAAATGCTCCCTCTCGACGAATCGCTTGAGCCCATAAACCAGCTGAAGTAATTTTATTTTTTTGTATTGACAAACAAGTTTTACTGTGATATTATGCTATTTGGCATATTATCCCGTTGCTATGGATTATGGTTTCTCCAACCTTTTCCTTGGTAGTGTGGAGGTTTTGTCAAAAAATATTTAAGGAGGTTTCTTTATTATGTTAAAGGAAACAAAGCAGAGCATTATCGATCAGTACAAGCTTCACGAGGGCGACACAGGTTCTCCCGAGGTTCAGATTGCTATTCTCACAGAGAGAATCAATCACCTCAACGAGCATCTTAAGGTTTACAAGAAGGACCATCACTCAAGACGTGGTCTTCTTAAGATGGTTGGTCAGAGAAGAGGTCTTCTCAACTACCTTACAAAGGTTGACATCAACCGTTACCGTGCAATCGTTGAAAAGC
>JAZRFX010000088.1:0-2354 GCA_045643845.1 Clostridia bacterium
CGATGCTATCACGATGTACGAGGAAAATCCTCCGCGCGGCGAATTTGTAATAGTTATCGAGGGCAAAAGCGCCGAGGATATCGAAAAGGAAGCCCGCGCAAGCTGGGAGGATATGTCAATTCCCGAACATGTTGAAATGTATATAAAGGAAGGTATCGACGAAAAAGAAGCGCTGAAAAAGGTCGCAAAAGATAGAGGAGTAAGTAAGCGCGATATATATAATGAATATAAGAGGTAATTATTGAATTCGGAGTGCGGAGTGCGGAATTGTCATCCTGAGCGTAGCGAAGGATCTCGGTGACTCTTCGTCGCAAGCTCCTCAGAATGACAAGTGCAGTTGTACAGTTTGGGGTTGATTTCCCCGGTAGCGGGGAAAATGTCCGAAGGACAAAGGGGGCACGCCGCAGGAGGCGGGGGGCACTTTTTGTGCAAAAGCGCCCCGTCCCCAAAAAGAAAGAAAGGACAGATTATTATGAAAAACATTCTCAAAAAGTGGACTCCCGTAAAGGCGAAAAAGCTTGAAAAAGGTTTCGCCGTTGAAGTATGGGGCAGAGAATACATTTTCGAAAATTCATTTCTCCCGACGCAAATAACAACGCAGGGCGAAGCGCTTTTGTATGCGCCCGTCACTCTTGATGCGCGCTTTGGCGATATTGAGGGCAAGTGGGAGGAGTTCTGGTATCTCATAACCGAGGAAACCGACGAAAAAGTAACTGTCCTCGTCAGCGCAAAGTGTGAAAACATCGTCGCAAACGCGACTGTCACAATAGAATTTGACGGATTTTTGAAAATGGATTTCCGCATTATGTCATCGTGGTCATACTCCAAAGACAACGAGGCGCGCCTTACATCCCTTGCTTTTAATATAAAGGTAAATAACGAAAAATCTTCGCTTTTCCACTACTGGCCCAACAGTGACAACAGTATTGTTACTGCGGCAAATGTCATAAATGCAGGCGCAACAGAAAACACAGTTTACCCGTTCAAACCATATATCTGGACAGGCTGGGAAAAGGGCGGACTTGGAATTTTCTGCGGAGAAAGCGCCAAAGGCTTTGAACTTGAAGACGAAGAAAAATGCATTTACATAAACCGCGGAGAATATACCGATATCACAATGCACATTCTCGACCATATGCCTGAAAAGTGGGCAAAAAAGGGCAAAGACAACTGGGGAGATACCCTTGAAACTATTTTCTTCACAATCGGTTTTCAGGCAACACCCGTAAAGCCGATGCCCGAAAAGCTTGAGGAATATTATAAAAGGATGCACACCATCTGGATCGAGAGCGAAAACGGACGAATGCACCCCGAACACGAATTTATGTATACCGAGGGCTACGCTGAAAAATGCGCAGCGGCAGGGGTAAAATGGCTCATTCTTCACGAGGAATGGACGGTTATCCAGAACTGGGGCAGACCGCAGGACGAGGAGCGTTTCAAGGCGTTTGTAGACAAGTGTCATTCACTCGGAATGAAGGTAATGGCATATTTCGGATATGAATATTCAAGCCTTGCGCCAGAGTTTAGCGAAAAAGCACATGATTATCTTAACAAGAATTCAGACGGCGCTTTCACGGGCGGTTGGCAGAGAAGACCGCAGCAGAGAGATTTCATCGTTTGCTACAATGGTAACTACTCCGACGAAATGATAAAGCGCGTAGAGCATGTTATGGACGACTACGGCGTGGACGGTATCTATACCGACGGTACTTTTGTTCCGTGGGAATGTGCAAATGAAGCGCACGGCTGCGGATACAGGGACAACGACGGAAAGCTCCGCGTGACATACCCGATTCTCGCGGTTCGTGAGCACGTGAAAAAACTCTACGAGGCAGTTTTAAGCCGTGGCGGAATACTCGACACGCATCAAAGCTCGTGTTGTATTATGCCTACACTTTCGTTCTGTGATTCGTATTACGACGGCGAAAATATCCAGAAACTTCTGCGAAACAGCCCCGAAAGTATGACGCCCGACTCGTTCAAGGCGGAATTTTTCGGATACAACCTCGGAATCCCCTGTAACTTCATCGCGTACTCATCCCAAAACTATCCGATGAGCTTCCCTGCAGGTTTTTCGCTCATTCACAATGTGTTCCCCCGTCCTTCGCAGCTTTGGGACCTTGATTATACGGCGGAAATATGGAAAATTTTTGACGACTATAAATTAAATGAAGCAAAATGGATTCCATATTTCGAAAACGACAAAATAACTGCCGAGGATGCTTTGGTGTCCCTCTATGAAGGCGAAAACAATGTGGCAGTTTTGTATGATGCCAAGTCAGACAGAGGGGAAGTAACCCTTTGTGCAGACGGATTTACAGAGGTTAAAGATCTTTTTGATAATAAAAAGT
>JAZRFX010000089.1:0-7774 GCA_045643845.1 Clostridia bacterium
AATTAGTTGGCGTGCCCGTTTTAATGTCTTTTGCAGGGTGTTAATACTCTTTAATCGAAAAAACAAGGCAGAAGCCACTTTTGGGCTTCTGCCTTGTTTTTATTTATAATATTCTTCTTTAAGTTCTATTTCTATTTCAGCTGCGCTGTCAACAAGTTTTGCATCCTTCGGAACCTTAAGTTTTACTTTAATTCGTTCGCCTTTTTTATAAGAGGAAATGCTGATGCTTTCAGTGGATATGTTTTCTATGTCCTCAAAATTTTCACCATTGCCCTTGATTTTAACATTGTATTCAGCAGGTAGAGTGAAGGTTTTTCCACTTGTTGTGGAGAGTGTGACAGGGACGGTTTTTATAGATTTTAATGAATAGGTAACCTTTATTTCTTCGGGGGAACATTTTACCTTGCCAAGAACTTTTCCGTCTTTATCGTACACTATAATTTTAGATGTGTGTCCGCTACTATTTTTCTTCGGTGAGAATTGCTCGGTCTTTACGCTTGCTATTTTCTTAATAACACTTTTTGGTGCGGTTACCGTTATCTTTTCTCTGGCAAGTTCATATGTGTCTAAAAGCAAAGATTCATCAGCGGGGGGTAATATGTCGGCATCAATCTTGTAAGTAACTTCTTCAATAGGTTCGATTACGACTACTATATCCTTGTCCTTTACATAGTAGCTTGCGCTGGTGTCCGCAGTAGCGCTTGCCGTCGCGTGAAGCGTGTATGTTCCGCTTTTCTTTATTGATGCTACATTTACTCCTGCCGAAAGGGTTTTCTTTGAAAAACGGGGAAGATTCAGTCTTTTCGCCGTCACGCTTACATCAACGCTTTTTTCTGATATGGAGTAGACTGAAAATCCATTTTCCTCAAGAACTTGCTCACCCGTGATGTTGAGCGGAACATCCTTAACAGTTTTCGTGGTGGACGGGTTTTCCTGATACAATACGAAAAGCCATAACACTATAGCAAGTGCCACGCAAACTATTTTTGAAACGAGTTTTTCGCGTTTTATTTTTTCCATTTCAAGCGCTCCTTCCATTTTGAAAGTGTAGTATCTGCGCTTTTTTCAGTGTCGGAGGAGAGAACCTTTAAAATTACTTTTTTAAGAGTTTCCTCCGTATAATTGCGGCTCATATCACCATTTAATGTAAAGCTGATTTTACCTGTTTCTTCACTGACAACAATTACAGCCGCATCCGAGCCTTCTGAAAGTCCGAGAGCTGCGCGGTGTCTTGTTCCGAATTCTCGGCTCAATGTTTCGTTTTGAGTAAGGGGAAGAATGCATCTTGCTGCAAGAATTCTATTTTCTCTTATAATTACTGCGCCGTCGTGGAGAGGCGTATTGGGAATGAAAATATTGATAAGAAGCTCGCTCGAAATATTTGAATCAATTTCACAGCCTGTACGGACAATGTCACCGATCTTCGTGTTTCGTTCCAAAACTATAAGAGCACCGATGCGTCTGCTTGACATAGCTACTGCTGCCGAGGCAATTTCTGATGCAACTTTTTCGGCGCTGTTATTTTCCTCTTGAGAAAAAAGGGAAGAGAAAGTTGTTCTTCCTACTTTTTCAAGAGCGCGCCTTAATTCAGGCTGGAAAATTACAACAAATGCAAAGATGGCAACCTGCGTAAGATTACGCAGCAAATAATTTATCGTGTTGAGCTGCAGATATGTACTGAGCCATGTGAAAATAAGTAAAAGAATAATACCTTTTACTAAAGTGCCTGCCCTCGTTTCACGAACAAATGCGGATAATTTATAAAATAAATATGCAACGATGGCTATATCCAATATGTCCGTAATTCTGAATGTCAAAAGGGAAGCAGGGATGTTGCTGAATATTGTTTCTAACAATAACCTCGACCACCTTTATTGTAAAATTACCTAATTATTATTATACAATAAAAAACAAGGTAAAAAAAGTCTTTTTTTACCTTGTAACACAATCTTAATTTTTGAGTATGCTTTCAAGCGCGTATGCGGCAGTAGAAATATCATCTTTTGTGTTGAAAAATCCTGTAGAGAAGCGAAGAAGACCGCTTGTTATTGTCCCCAGTGTTCTATGCGCCATAGGGGCACAGTGCAGTCCTGCGCGGGTTGCGATGTTATATTCTCTGTCAAGCCTGGTAGCCACATCAACACAGTCGTGTCCGCGGACTAAAACGCTAACTACACCTGCCGATGGAGCTCCGATTACCTTTGCTCCTTTTACGGCGGAAAGCTGGGCTATCAAAAAATCGCCGAGTTCTTTTTCTTTTTCGCGGACTCCTTCTTGCTTTACAAATCGGATTCCTTCATAAAGTCCTGCTATTCCGCAGGCATTGAGTGTTCCTGCTTCGAATCGTTCAGGTAAAGAATCGGGCATAAGAGCACTTTCGGAAAAGCTACCTGTACCGCCCTCAATAAGCGTGTCAAGCTTAATACCTTTACACACATAAAGAGCGCCTGTTCCCATAGGCCCGTAAAGCCCTTTGTGACCTGCAAACGCAATCATGTCGGCACACGATGTATCAATATCTAAAATCCCTCCGCTCTGCGCCGCATCAAGTAGCGTCAAAACCCCTTTTTTACGGGCAATGGAGCATATTTCACGCACGGGATTCACGCTACCTGTAACATTCGAAATATGGGTGATACATATAAGTTTTGTTTTGTTTGTTATAAGTGCAGAAACATCCTCGGGGGATACAATTCCACGATTATCCGCGCGAGCTATTTTGAGGACGACGCCTTCTTTTTCAAGATCCACACACGAACGCAAAACGCTGTTATGCTCCATGGATGATATTATAACTTCGTCGCCTTCTGAAAGAACCCCCTTTATGGCAAGATTAAGAGCTTCAGTAGTGTTTTTTGTGAAGACGAACTGTTCAGGAGAAGGCGCTCCTATCAAGGAGGCAAGCTCCTCTCTGCAAAGAAAAACCTTTTCTCCGCTTAACTGCGACAGCGTATGCCCTCCGCGCGAAGGGTTCCCGCCGCAATTTTTCATAAAATCACATATTGCGTCAATAACACAGTCAGGCTTCGGATAGGTGGTGGCAGCATTGTCTAAATATATCATAGAAAATCCCCTCAAATTTTGTGATAAACTCTTTCTTCCTCTTTTGTCAATTCGTCGTAGAATGCGCGTATTTTAATTCCAAGCTCCATAGCCGTTTTTTCGACTATCGGCATTAACTCTCCGTCAAAACGCAAACTGTACCCGCACCCGTCTTTTGCGAGCGCCTGGGGAGTCTGAATGATGGAAACTGTGACTCCGAATTCTGAAAGTTTGCGCTTGAGCCTTCCGGCAGAAGTAGAGGAGGCAACGGTTGCAAGCATATAAAAAATCCTTTCGCAAATTATTTACACTAACATAATATGCCTTAAAGAAATTTTTGCTTGTGAAATTGCAGATGAGTTTTGTAACAAATTTGTAAAGAATGAGAAAAAACTGTTGAAATACTGCTAATATAGTGGTATTATATATATAACTATATTTATGTCATCAATTACTTTGGGAGGGAATCGTTTTGATAAACAAATATCTCAATAATATACTTGATCAGACAAGTAAAATCCTCGGACTTCATGTCGGACTTATTGACGGGAATGGAGTGGTAACATCTTCAGGCAGCGTTTCTTCTGTCGAAGAAAATGTTCCTGAAATTCTCGATATGTGCACGCAGTCTGAAGCAAAAATCACAAGAGCGTTTGGCTGCACTTTCTATTTGGTGACAACAAGGGGCAAGATTGACTATATTGCTTTCATAAATGGTGAAGATGAGGGCCTTGTTACTCATATCGAAATGCTCTCTACTTACATAAGCTCAATCAGACAAATACATAGCGACAAATACGATAAGGCTAACTTTATCAAGAATATGCTCGCTGACAGTATTTTGCCTGGAGATATCTTCTTAAAGAGCAAGGAACTTCGTCTTGCATTTGATGTTGACCGTGCTGTATTTGCACTTCAGTATGAAGATATCAGAGGTATTGATGTGTACGATATCATCAGCGGAATATTCCCTGACAACGGAAAGGATTTCGTAATCGACCTTGACAACAATATGATTGCAGTTGTAAAAGAGGTCAAGATGGGAACTGAAGCAAGTGAGCTTGACGATATCGCATCACAGATTGCAGACACCGTTGCAAGTGAAGCTATGGTTAACATCCGCCTTGGTATCGGAACGATTGCTTCCAGCATCAAGGATATAGCAAAAAGCTACAAGGAAGCTCGCATTGCACTTGAGGTTGGTAAGGTTTTTGACGGCGAAAAGAACATAATGAATTATGAAAATCTCGGTATTGCCCGACTTATTTATCAGCTTCCCACAACACTTTGTGAACTTTTCCTTTCAGAAGTTTTCAAAAAGGATTCAATCGATTCTCTTGACCAGGAAACACTTTATACAATACAAAAATTCTTCGAGAATAATCTTAATGTATCCGAAACATCACGCCAGCTTTATGTTCATCGAAATACGCTTGTTTACAGGCTTGATAAGGTAAGAAAAATCACGGGACTTGACCTTCGAATTTTCGATCACGCGATTGTGTTCAAGGTTGCGCTTATGGTTAAAAAGTATCTTGTATCAAAGCCTATGCGTATAAGACGAAAGGGTGGTAATATGATAAAATTTAAAAATGTTACTGTCATATATGACAAGGATATAGTCGGACTTGACAACGTATCCTTTAAAATAGATAACGGCGAATTTGTTTTCCTTGTAGGTAAGACAGGCGCAGGAAAAAGTTCAGCTATAAAGCTTTTGACGGGCGAAATAAAGCCTACCAAGGGCGATGTTATAGTTGATGGAATCATTGTAAATTCACTCAAGCGTTCCAAAATTCCTTATTTAAGAAGAGCGCAGGGCGTAGTTTTCCAGGATTTCCGACTTCTTCCGAATAAAACTGTTTATGAAAATGTTGCATTTGCAATGGAAATCATAGGAAAGAAGAAGAAAGAAATAAAAAGAAAAGTTCCGAAAATTCTTGAAATAGTAGGACTTTCACAGCGCGCAGGAAACTACCCGAATGAAATTTCAGGCGGCGAGCAGCAGCGTGTAAGTATTGCAAGGGCGCTTGTAAACAGCCCCTCTCTTATAATTGCTGATGAGCCGACAGGTAATCTTGATGTTGAAACCTCAAATGAGGTTATGGCTCTTTTTGAGGAAATCAATAAGATGGGAACAACTATCCTGATGGTTACACACTCGGAAAAAATCGTAAACGATATGAAAAAGCGTGTTATACAGCTTGAAAACGGTTGTGTAGTAAGAGATGAACAAGAAGGGGTGTACAATCTTGGCGTTTAAGTATTATTTTAAAAGTGCACTGAGTTCGTTTGTGAAAAACGGAATTATGACCGTGGCGTCATTTATTACAGTAAGCTGTTGTTTATTCCTTTTTGGAGTATTTTTTCTCTTCACACTCAATATAAATAGTATCAGCGCGCAGATTGAATCACAGTGTGAACTTATTGTGCGTGTTGATTTAGGTGCAAGCAGCGAAAAACAGCAGGATATTTACAATACAATCCTCGAAATCGACAATGTTGCAACTGCGGAACTTGAAACTCCCGAACAGGCACTTAGTAACTTCAAGAGAAACTTTGGCGAAAATGCAAGTGTTCTTGAAGGGCTCGAGGGCAAGGATTTCCTCAGAAGCAGTATTAAAATTTCTCTTGAAGATATAAGAGATTCTCAAAAAACTGTGGCTGCTATAAAAGTAATAGACGGCGTAGCAACTGTTGAGAATCGTCAGGATATCATAAGTAAGGTTGTCAAATTTACCGCAGCGGTAAAAAGCGGAAGTATGATTGCAATGATTGTTCTTTTGCTTATTGCAATCTTCATTATCCAGAATACAATTAAACTTAGTGTTCACGCTCGCAGTAAAGAAATTAAAATTATGAAATTCGTTGGTGCGACTGACCACTTTATAAGAATGCCTTTCATAATTGAAGGTGTGCTTATAGGTTTACTTGGATTTTTGGTATCCTTTACGATAATTGCGTTTGGATATAACGCGGTAATATCTACAATCGCGTCAGTAATAACTTTGTTTACATTTGTTCCGCTTCAGCAGTGCATAATGCCTTTGGGAATTGGTATGGCATTGTTCGGAATTTTAATGGGCGCACTTGGAAGTGGTCTTTCCATCAAGCGTCATCTTAAGGTATAAGCCTTACAAGGAGACTTTTACTATGAGTAAGAAAAAACGAAACAAAGAAAAATTAAAGAGAATTCTTGCAGCGGTTTGTGCAGTTGTTGTAGCCGTAGTCTTTATAATTTCAGTTGTCGGTCCTGCATTGGCAGCAACACAGCAACAAGTGGACGCGGCGAAGAAAAAGACCGATCAGGCAGAGAAGAACTTTAAAGACTCGCAAAAAAGAAAAGAGAATGCGCTTGCTCAGTTCAACTCGATTGATAAGCAAATCAACGATACCGAGCTTGAAATATCTACTTTGGATGCGCAAATCGAACAAACCAAGACTGATATCACTCTTAAAGAGGCGGAACTCGTGCAGGCGGAAGCGGACTATGCTTCATATAAAGAAATCTTTCTTCAGCGCGCAAGAGTAATGTATGAAAGCAGCGAGGTAAAGTATCTGGAAATACTTTTCTCTGCGACTGATTTCAGCGACTTTCTTACAAAACTTGATATGATATCGCAAATTGTTGAGTACGACAAAAGTATTCTTATAAAGCTTGAAGAAACAAAGATAAGGATAGAAACGGCAAAAAAAGAACTTGAGGACATTCTTGCAAGACAGGAAGAAAATTTGAAAAACCTCGAGGCAAAGAAGGTTTCTCTTGATGCAGTCCTTGAAGAAAAGAGAGTTCTTCTTCAGGAAGCACAAAAGGATGTAGAAAAATACAAAGCTATTTTTGAAGCAGCGGAAGCGGCTGAGAAAAAGCTTATAGAGGAAAACAAAAAAGCTCTTTCATACGACGGAAACCCGATTAAATATGGCGGTGGTGCATTTGCATGGCCCGTGCCAGGAGTTAGTCGTATTACAAGTAAATATGGTAACAGAATTCATCCTGTATACAAGACACAAAAGTTCCATTCAGGCATTGATATAGGTGCAGGATATGGGCTTAACATTGTTGCGTCAGCAGACGGTGTTGTAACTCTTGCAACTACAAACGGGGGCTATGGACAGTGTATAATAATCAATCACGGTAGTGGAATTACTACACTTTATGGCCATTGCAGCACACTCCTTGTATCTAATGGCGATAAAGTTACAAAAGGGCAGGTTATAGCAAAGGTAGGATCAACAGGTGTTTCAACAGGCCCGCATCTTCACTTTGAAGTGCGTATAAACGGTGCAACTAAGGATCCGTTAAGCTATGTAAAACCATCTTAATCAGTTTCTCTGGAAGGAGGAAATCAATTTGAAAGACCGCAAAACAATTAAAACAGTTCTAATAACAATTGCTTCAACAGTCGTTTTTATTGTTGCGTTTGCTTTTGTCTTGATAATCAAAATAGATTTCCCCTATAAGAAATTCTACAAGGTGGCCTCTATAATTGATGCCTCATATGTCGGAGAATATGACCGTAAAAAAGTGGAGGAAGCGGCAATAAATGCGCTTCTTGGCCCGATAGATGACGATTATGCGGCATATTACAACGAAGATGAAATAGACGAACTGATAACTCTCATCGATGGATACTATGTCGGCGTCGGTGCTGAAGTTTTTGCCAATACGGAGAAAAAGCGTATTGAAATAGCTTCACCTATTGCAGGCTCGCCCGCGGAAAAGGCAGGAATC
>JAZRFX010000090.1:0-3588 GCA_045643845.1 Clostridia bacterium
ACAACTTATATCACTCCATTTCTCAATTTTTTGTTATCAAGCACACGGGAGTCAAACCCCGTATGCCTTAAATTTTTAAAATTTGCACACTTTTCATTTGTCGTCCTTGAAAGGCGTCAGCCTATCCTCGTCCTCCGCATAAAAATTGCACTAAATTTTATGCGTTTAAGGTCAAAGAGTTTTAAGACAGACAATTTTAGGTTCAGACAAGCAAAATCTCGTAGGGAATACGAGGCTATTTCCAAGAGGATTTGCGACGTATCAACCAAAATTGGCATCTTAAAACCATACGAGGTTCGGCTCTCGTGTGCTTCAATTAAGAAATAGAAACAAGAACGTCGCCTGTATTAACAGTTGCACCCTTTGAAGCAACAACTGTTACTGTACCGTCGCAGGGAGCGAAAATTTCGTTTTCCATCTTCATAGCTTCAAGAACAACTACAACGTCGCCTTCCTTAACAGCCTGTCCGTTTGCAACCTTGATATCAAGCACGTTACCAGGCATGGGAGCCTTAACGGGTGTGCCACCTGCAGGAGCTGCTGCGGGTGCTGCTTTAGGTGCCGCTGCAGGAGCTGCTGCGGGAGCGGGAGCCGCTACGGGAGCAGGAGCTGCTACGGGTGCAGATGCTACTGCGCCGCCTACTTCTTCAACTTCAACTTCATATGAATTACCGTTTACATTTACAATAAATTTTCTCATATCATTTTCCTCCTAAATTATAATCTGTTTTCAAGAACATCCATTCTGCCTGCTTTATTCCAGGCATTGCCTGATACTGCTTTGTATGAACGAACAACAAATCCTGATGTGTTTCCACCCATTGTTGCAGCTATTGCCGCTGTGATTACTGCGATAAGCTCGCTATCGTCAGTTGCCTGAGTCACTACGGGAGCTACTACAGGAGTTTCCACAACTTTTGCTGTTTCCTCTGCAGCCTTTTGGGGTGTTGATTCTCCGCTTAAAAGTGCCATCGCTTTGATAACAAGCATGATAATCACAAGAATCATGAACACGACGAGGATACCCATAACAGTATAAGCAAGACCTTCAAGTATAAGCTCGTTTCTGTCCAGCATTATAAGTCCTCCTTACAGTGACATATTGTCGTGCTTTTTGGAAATTGCACCTGCGCGTTTGCTTCTGAGCATTTCAAGTGCTGCAGCTATGCGAGCTCTTGTTTCAGAAGGAGCGATGATATCATCAATACATCCAAGCTTTGCTGCGTTGTAGATTGATGCTTCTGTTTCGATATATTCTCTCTCAAGAGCTTCACGGCTTTCGCCAGCCTTGAGTCTTTCGCTGTAGAGCACGCCTACACCTGCTGCAGGAGGAAGGGGTGCCATCTGCGCTGTGGGATATGCATAAATAAGGTCTGCGCCACCCTGCTTTGAGTTAAGAAGGGTATAAGCTGTTCCATATGCCTTCTTTGTGATGAGGTTAATCTTGGGAACAGTTGCTTCAACGAATGCGTACATAAGCTCTGCGCTCTTTCTTGCAAGGCCCCAAGCTTCTTCACTTGCGCTTGCACGGAAGCCTTCAACATCTGTAATTGTAACGATAGGTGTGTTGTAGCAGTCGCAGAAGCGAACGAATCTTTCCATTTTGTGAGCTGCAAGGCTTGAAATCTCAGCTTCATTTGTAGCGATTACACCAACTGTAGAGCCATTAACACGGATGAAACCGATTGATGCTTCCTTTGCATAGTCAGCCTGAATTTCAAAGAATGCCTTATCGTCAGCGATTTCAGCGATAACCACGCGTGCATCTGTGATATTTTCAATATCGTTAAGAATGTCGCAGGGACGAGCAAGGTCGTCAGCTGTTTCATAAATGAATGCGTCTGAAAGGTTGTTTGAGGGGATGTATGAAAGAAGAAGCTTTGTGATTTCGATACATCCGAGGTCATCTTCAGCGATTAAGTGAGCGTTACCATTCTTGTTAACGCTACCCTTTGCATCAACTTCAGGAGCAACGCCCTCTGTTGCTTCGATGATGTCGGGGCCTGTTACGAACATTCTTCCTGTCTTTGCGTTCATAACTACAAAGTCACTCATTGAAGCTGCGATTGCGCTACCGCCTGCACAGTTTCCGAAAACGATGCTGATGTGAGGAACAACACCGCTGATGTTTGCAAATGCGCTGAGCACTCTACCCATAGCACGCTGTACACGGGGACCGTCGGAAAGACGAACGCCGTTAGAATCAAGCATACCGATAACGGGCGCACCCATCTTTGCAGCCATATCTACAATCTTGTTGATTTTGTTAGCGTACATTTCACCCATTGCACCGCCGAGAACGGTTACATCCTGTGAATAAACGAAAACAAGTCTTGAGTCAACACTGCCGTAACCTGTGATAACACCGTCTGCCGCAGTTTCTTCATCGCGTGCTGAAATAAAAGCACCGATTTCAACAAAGCTACCCTCGTCCAAAAGAGCCTCAATTCTCTCTCTTGCAGTCATAGAGCCACCCTGTTTTTGCTTTTCCAGTTTTTCCTTTCCGCCGCCGAGAGCAATCGCCTCGCGCTTTGCGATAAGGTCGGAAATTTTCTCCATTGAACTCATTTTTTTACCTCCTGCCTTTATATGAAAATCAAAATTTATTCCATTGTATCATATTATATAACAAAATAATCCATTTTTCAATAGTCGCAAGGCGATTTTTTTGTTTTTTTTACAGTAAAAAACCCCAAGCACAAAACGGCTTGGGATTTTTGATTTTTCATATCAGAAGCTATAGCTTTCTACGCTGTAATATGACATATTTGTCTGGCGGACATCAAGTCTGCCAAAGCAAGCACAAATCGGCTGGTCGCTCTTTACCCAGAGAGTGTACTGAACTGACTCTCCCGGGGTAAAGCCATTCTCGCCCATAGGCTTATCAAGGCGGACACAAGTGGTTCTCATACCATCAAGCTCCACGAAAATTCCTGTTTCGGGCTCTCTGTCTTCGAAAACGAATACAAGTTCCATTTTTGCCTTTTCTTTGTTAAGATTTGTGAGCATAAGTGCTTCGTGTCCTTCAAATTCGGGATTGTCGCCCTTGGGAGGAAGGTATCCGTCACAAAATACCCAATTCTTCTTTCCTATTTTCATAATTTCCACTCCTTATTTGAAAATCTTGGGGATTGCTTTATCGTTGTATGTAGTCATTCTCTTTGCACCCTTGTCGGTGATGAGGTAGCAGTCCTCAACGCGGAATGAGCCCCATTCCATACCCTTGAAGTATGCATCGATGCAGATTGCCATATTTTCTTCAATAACGCGCTTATTACCTACGGTAAAGGTGGGTGCTTCACATTCAAGCATACCTGTACTGTGAAGACTTCCGTAAGGACAGTAGTCTATGTAGCCATACTTTGTAAGATACTCTGTATACGCATTAAGCACTACATCACAAGGAGTACCAGGCTTCATTTTGTCTGATGCATAGTTGAGTGCATCATAAGCGCACATTACTGCATCCTTTATTTTTTGCGGAATTTCGCCAAGCACGAGGGGGCTGCAGATAATACCATTGTAACCTTCGTAAGAAACACCTGCTGCAAGATTAAGAATTTCGCTTTCCTTAATTTGTCTTAAAGT
>JAZRFX010000091.1:0-2815 GCA_045643845.1 Clostridia bacterium
AGGAAAGGGGAAGACCTTTACATCAATGTCCCCGTTGGAACAGTAATCCGTGAAGCAAAAAGCGGTCGCGTTATGAAAGATATGTCAGAAGATGGCGAGGAATTTATCGCAGCACAAGGCGGTAATGGCGGTTGGGGTAATGTGCATTTTGCATCAGCAACCCGCCAGACTCCCAAGTTTGCAAAAGATGGTCTTAAAGGACAGGAGAGAGAAATCACTCTTGAACTTAAGCTTCTTGCAGATGTAGGACTCGCAGGCTTCCCGAATGTTGGAAAATCCACACTTCTCTCTGCAGTAAGTGCGGCTCGTCCCAAGATTGCAAACTACCACTTTACAACTCTTGAGCCTAACCTTGGCGTTGTAAAAATGGGCGAGGGAAAAAGCTTTGTTATGGCTGACATCCCAGGGCTTATCGAAGGTGCACATGAAGGAATAGGCCTCGGCCACGAATTCCTGCGTCATATTGAAAGAACGCGTCTTATCGTGCACATCGTGGATGTTTCGGGAATAGAAGGAAGAAATCCCATTGAGGATTTTGAAAAAATAAATGAAGAGCTTTCGCTCTACAATGAGTCGCTTGCGACTCGTCCGCAAATTGTTGCGGCAAATAAAATAGACATCATTACAGATATCGAAGCGTATGAAGCATTTAAAAAATATATTGCGGACAAGGGTATCAGGCTCTTTGAAATCAGTGCGGCATCGCATCAGGGAACAAAAGAGCTTATAAACTATGTTTCCGCAATTCTTGATACGCTCGAACCTGTTGAAATATATGAAGCAGACTTTGTCGAGGAAGATTTCTCCGAAGAACCCTTCGAGGTTCGTAAGGAAAACGACACATTCGTTGTTGAAGGTCCTTATATCGAAAAGCTTCTTCGTCATTGCAACTTTGAAGATGCTGAAAGTATGCAGTATTTCCAGCTCGCACTCCGCAGAAAGGGTATCATAGAGGCTCTTGAAAATGCAGGTTGCGGTGAGGGGGATCCCGTTCGTATGTACGAACTTGAATTTGATTATACAGAGTAAGGAAGAAAGATTATGATTTCTACAAAACAGCGCGCTTATCTGCGCGGACTTGCAAATAAAGAAAAAGCCATTTTTCAGATAGGAAAAGGCGGCATCACAGAGGAAATTCTTACAGAGCTTGATATCGTTCTTGAAAAGAGAGAACTTATCAAAGTGACTGTGCTTGAAACATCCTTTATATCAACACGCGGTGCTTGCGAAGCGGTATGCGAAGAAATCGGCGCCGAGCCCGTTCAGTGCATCGGCAACAAATTCGTTGTTTATCGTATGGCAAAGGATAAGAATAATCGTAAAATTCAGCTTCCTAAGTGAGATGAAATAAAATGAAAATTGGATTGTTCGGCGGCGCATTCAATCCCGTTCATAACGGGCATATGGCGATTGCACACGCCGCAATAGATACGGCAAAACTTGACAAGCTTATATTTATCCCGACGGGAAATGCTCCGCATAAAAAAGAGTCGGCAGTTTCCCGAAAAGACCGCTATAATATGCTTCTTATGGCAATAGAGGGCGAGGGGAAAATGTCTGTCAGCGACTACGAAATAAATCTTGAAGAGGTAAACTACAGCGCTGATACGGTCGAGTATTTTAAAAGCATTTATCCCGACGACGAGCTCTATTTTTTAGTGGGCGATGATTCCTACAATAAATTCAGCTCGTGGTATCAGCCTCATCGCATTTTGGAAAATGCAACTCTTCTCGTTTTTCCGCGTGAAGGTGCAACTGTTACCCCTCCTGCAATAGAAATTACGATGGAGAAGGTAGAGGTATCATCAAGCAATATTCGTGAAAAAATAAAGATGGGAAAAGATTGCAGAAACTTATTGCCAAAATCCGTTTTTGATTATATAATAGATAAGAATATATACAAGGATTGAAGGGTTCTCTTTGACAGAAAAGGAAATGCTCGAAAAACTTCAGAAAACGCAGAAGGAAAGGCGCTTTAAGCATACTTTGGGAGTAATCTCGGAAGCGGAGCGTCTTGCACCGCTTTTTGGAGTAGATATAGAAAAAGCAAGAATTGCGGCACTACTACACGATTGTGCGAAAAACCTCGACGAAAAAAGTGGGGAAGAGTTCGACAAAATCTGCGTAAAGTACGGCGTAATGCTTGACGACCTTGCAAAAAAAGAACACGCACTTGTGCACGCTTATTTAGGCGCTGCAGTAGCCTTCAAGGACTACGGCGTTGAGGACCACGAAATATTAGAGGCAATATATTATCACACCACAGCGCGTGCTAATATGACGCCTCTTGAAAAGCTTATATATATCGCGGATATGACCGAGCCTAATCGTACGCTCGAGCAGTCAAATGAAATCCGCAGACTTGTTGAAATTGATATTAACGAGGCGCTTATTTACTCAATAGGCTGCTCGATAAAGCATGTTATCAAGAAGGGAACACTTATTCATCCCGATTCGATTCATGCGCTCAACTATCTTGTTAGTGAGAGGAGAGGGAAAGAGTGACAGATTTAGAAAAAGTACATGCCCTGGTAAAGATTCACGACTCAAAAAAAGGCAGGAACATCATTGCTCTTGGCCTTGGCGGAGCGACAATCATTTCAGATTAGTTTGTAATATGTACAGCAGGTTCACCTGCTCAGATGCACGCTCTATATGAGGCGGCGTGTGAAGAAATGGCAAAGCTTGATACTCCTCCCGTAAAGTGCGAGGGTATGAAAAACCCCGACTGGGCACTTATTGATTTTGACGGAGTAATGCTTCACATAATCAGTACGCAGATGCGCGACTTCTACGGACTGGACAACCTGTGGGC
>JAZRFX010000092.1:0-2669 GCA_045643845.1 Clostridia bacterium
GGTGCAATTCCTTTTTTTAGAGAATTGCACCGTTTTTTAAATATTCTCACAATATATTGTAAAATCTTCCTTGTTTTTTGAAAAACAATCGAAATTGCCAAAAAACGAGGGAATCTTGCTTGACTTTACCCTATGTGTATGCTATAAAAAAAGTATATGTATAAATGGAGCGTGATTGTAATGCAGAGTAACAAAACAATGCAGGAAAGAATAGCAGAAATGTCGCTCGAGCAAAAGCTCGGTATGCTCGTTTGCGCCAGAGCGTTTATATGGCACGAGGACGAGGTTGACGATATCGTTGAACTTATCAAAAATCGTGCGCTCGGCGGCGTTCAGATTGTATATGGTCAGCGTCCTTCTCCCGGAGTTAATGAAAGAATCCTCCAGGCTGCAAAGGATGCAAATTATCCCCTTCTTGTAATGGCGGATATGGAAAGAGGCTACCCCGAAACAAAGCTTCCGCTTATTCCTATGTGCTGTCTTTCAGCGTGTGGCAAGAAGGAATATTATCAGGCATTTGCAAAAGGACTTTGCCGCGATGCAAAGGCTGCAGGCTTCAATGGTAACTGGGGCCCCGTGGTAGATGTTCTCGGCGGTGCAAATCCCCTTGGTATTACAAGAAAATTCTCCGACGATCCGATGCTGGTTGCGGAAGCAGCGGAAGAAATTGCAAAGATTTACAAGCAAAATCATTTCTTCTCTACTGCGAAGCATTTCCCTGGTGGAAAGGCAATGAAGGGCTCGGAAAATCAGGCTCCCGTAGATTCACATCTTATGGAAAACTCATCAATGGCTACTATTGATGACCTTCTTGAGCATAGCATTGTTCCTTACAAGCACCTTTTGAAAAATGGCGTTATGGACTGCGTAATGTCCACTCATACAGTGTATAAAAATATTGATCCCGAATATCCCGCAACACTTTCCAAGAAGGTTCTCGATATCTTGAGAAATGAAGTCGGTTTTGACGGAGTTATCTTCACAGACTCGCTTTCAATGTCAGGCATCAGACAAAAATACGATATGGAATTCGCAGTTGGTAAGGCTGTTGAAGCAGGTCACGATATGCTCCTTCCTTGCTTCAATACACCTACAAAAGAGCTTCTTGAAATGCTCAAGAGAAACTACGAAAAGGGTGTAATCACAGACGAACGCCTTAACGAAGCAGTTCGCCATGTCCTTACTCTTCAGGATTTTGTATCGACAGAGCCTGAAAATCCCGCAGTATTTACTGAGGAAGACGAAAAACTTCTCAACAACATCGCAAAGGACTGCGTAACAGCAATCACAGACGAGGGTGTATCTCCCGCGATTGATAAGAAAGATAATAAGAAACTCTTTGTAATTATCGAAGAAGAAAAGAGAATGGACGAGGAAGCAGGCGAAATCAGCATCTCTCCCTGGTACGATTCAAAACGCGTTGGAGAAGTTATCAAAAAGCACTATCCCGATGCAGAGCTTCTTTTCCTTCCTCCGCTTTCAATTCCGAGCGACCATCAGAGAGCGCTCGGCGCTACAAGAGCAAGCGATGAAGTTATCCTTGTGACACAGTGCTATACTACCGCATATCTTGGAACAGACTGCCTTACAAGAAGAAGCGAAGCAATCCTCAACGCCCTCATTCATACGGGTAAGGTTTCAGCACTTCTTCATTTTGGTAGCCCCTATGCAATCAGACCGCTTCTCCATATCCCGAGAAAGATTTTCGGCTACATAATGCCTGAATCTCAGGATTACGCAGTAGAAATCCTTGCAGGCAAGGCGGAAGCAAAGGGCGTAATGCCTTTCAAGGTTGACTTTAAGTAAGAAGGGATTTTTATGAACAACAATTTTTCATATTTCCAGAATAAAGACTGCATATATTTCCCGTGTCACAAGACGGATAATGAGGAGTTTTTCAATTGCCTTTTTTGCTACTGTCCGCTTTATGCGCTCGGTGACAAGTGTGGCGGAAACTTCAAGTATATTGAAGAAGGAATAAAGGACTGCTCGGACTGTCTTGTTCCGCACAAGGAAAACGGATACTCCTATGTAATTGCAAAGTATCCCGAAATATGCGAATTAGCAAAGAAAAAATAAAAGAAGCGGTGTCGTCAGACACCGCTTTTAATTTTGCTTAACAGGTAAGTTACTGCCAATAAATCGGCGCATCCACCCGGGGAAAGATTCTTTTCTATAAATTTATCGTCAAGCTCCTCGATTTCCTCTTTTGTGGGATAGGGAGAATTTTCAAGGAGTTCTTGTGCGGAATTCTTTGCGTACTCCATCCCTTCGATTCCGCCACGGTTATAAATGGACGTATCGTCCACATTTGCTATCAGGTGAAGTAGCGCAAGCGCGCCTGCATCATTTCCGCAAAGTCCGTCGCAAAACGCCCTTTCATATATGGGGAGGGAAATCCTGCGTACCGACGGGAAACCATCCGCCACTTCGCCGCGGATTCCCAAAAGTCCGTGCTCCTTGTATAATCTTCCACCCGCGGTGGAGGAGTCAATTTTTTCAAAATCCCTTTTTGTGCTTTCCTTGACAAGATTAGCGCACTCTAAAAGGATATCGTCCGTCTTTGAGCTAGGTTTATCGCTTTCCCACAGTCTTCCGATTGCTCCGCAAATTACACCGAGTGAATATATAGCGCCCTTGTGCGTATTTATTCCGCCTGTCGCATCATA
>JAZRFX010000093.1:0-7125 GCA_045643845.1 Clostridia bacterium
TAAAGAGTGCCTTTTTCTTGAATCTGCCGGTGAGTTCAACCTCATCGATAAGTGTCTGCGGTTTTATAACATAGCCGATGAAGATGCAGGTGAAGAATGCAACAATAGGCATTGCCACGCTGTTTGTGATGAAGTCGAAGAAGTCAAGCATTTGCATACCGATAATCTTGAATACATCCCAGATGCTGTAGCCGAAACATGAGAGAAGTCCCATTACAATCGAGAAAACAAATACTGCAACGCAGGAGATCTTTCTCTTCCAGCCAAGAGTATCGCAAAGGCTTGATACAACAGTTTCCATAAGGGAAATTGATGATGTAAGCGCCGCAAAAAGCACCAGAAGGAAGAAGAGCGCACCGATTACCTGACCGCCTGCCATTGTGTCAAACACCTTGGGAAGTGTTGCGAACATAAGGGTGGGGCCTTTACCGAGTGCTTCGGGAGCGCCACCGGAAAACGCATATGTCGCAGGGATAATCATAAGACCTGCAAGGAAAGCAATACCTGTGTCAAAAATTTCAATATTTGATGTAGAGCTTTCAATACTTACATACTTTTTCATATAGGAGCCGTAGGTTATCATAATACCCATAGCAAGCGACATTGAGTAGAAAAGCTGTCCCATTGCCGCAAGCACAGTTGTTATTGAGAATTTTGAAAAATCAGGCATAATATAGTACTTAACGCCGTCCATCGCGCCAGGGATTGTAAGTGAATATCCTGCAATAACAATAGAAAGAAGGATAAGAATGGGCATCATTGTCTTACTTACCTTTTCAATACCCTTTTCAACGCCGAAAAGAACAACAAGGGCAGTAGCGCCGATATAGATAAAGAACCAACCTACAGGCTCTATTGCGGAGGAGATGAATCCACCAAAATAAGAGTCAGCTGTCGCTTGAGCGCCATTGCCTGTCACAAATGTAACGAAGTACTTTGTTACCCAACCGCCGATTACGGAGTAGTACGGAAGGATTATTGCAGGAACAAGCGCGGCAAGATAGCCGATAAACGCATATTTCTTGCTGAGCTTTGAAAACGCGCCCAGAACGCTGAGTCCCGTCTTTCTGCCGAGTGATATTTCCGCAGTCATAAGCGCAAAGCCGAATGTTACTGCAAGAATGATATATGTAAGAAGGAATATACCGCCGCCGTATTTTGCGGCAAGATAAGGAAAGCGCCAGATATTTCCAAGACCGACTGCGCTACCTGCAGCGGCAAGGACGAATCCTATTTTCCCTGTAAAGCTACCTCTGTTTTCGTTTGACATAAGTTACCTCCAAGTTTCCGAAAATCCTTTTCGGAGAATTAGACTATATTTTACCATATATTTAATATTATGTAAAGTATTTTCTATCCAGACTGCGATAGCCGATTGCCTCGGCAATATCCATTTCGTTTATGCTTTCGCGTCCGTCACAGTCGGCAATTGTACGCGCTACCTTGAGAATTCTTGTATACGCTCTCGCGGTAAGTCCGAGCGAGTCAAAGGCCTCTTTCAAAAGCTCGCTCTCGTTTTTGCCGATAACACAATATTTTTCAATGAGCGAGCCTGTAAGCTGTGCGTTTGTCATTATTCCCTCGCCCTTATATCTTTCTTTCTGGATTTCGCGGGCGGCATTTACTCTCTTTTTGATTTCCGCGGAGCTTTCGCCCTTCATTGCCTTAAGGTCAGCATATTTTACGGGAGCCGCTTCAAGCTGAATGTCGATTCTGTCAAGCATCGGCCCGCTGATTTTTCCGAGATAACGCTTTACATCGGTTTCACTGCATCGACAACGATTTGTGCCGTCGCCGTATCTTCCGCATTTGCAAGGGTTGAGGGCTACGACGAGCATTGTGTTACAGGGATATGTGAACGACGCATTGGCGCGTGTGACTGTGATTTTCTTGTCCTCAAGAGGCTGACGCATTGATTCAATAACATCCTTGCGATATTCGGGGAACTCGTCAAGGAACAAAACGCCGTTATGCGCAAGCGATATTTCGCCTGGCTTTGCCTTGGCTCCGCCACCGATGATACTTACCGCACTTGCGCTGTGGTGCGGAGAGCGGAACGGACGCTTTGCTATAAGATTTGTGCCGTTTTCAAGCGCGCCTGCAACGGAATAGATTTTCGTAACCTCGATCGCTTCTTCAAGCGACATATCGGGAAGAATTGTCGGAATTCTCTGCGAAAGCATTGACTTACCACTACCTGGTGTTCCGATAAAAAGCAGGTTATGGCCGCCGCTGACACAAAGTTCAATCCCTCGGCGGAGTCCTATCTGACCGCGCACATCGGAAAAGTCGATATCATACTGCGAAGAATCCGCAAAAATAGAATCTATGTCGCAAATTGTAGGCTCGATAACCTTCTCGCCCGTAAGATGCATATAAACATCGCGCAGACAGTTGGCGCCATAGACTTCAACACCTTCAGTAATGGCGGCTTCCTCGGCATTATCGGAAGGCACAAAAACCTTTGTTATACCAAACTGCTTCGCCGATGAAACGAGCGATAAAACGCCGTTTACTGCGCGGAGCTCGCCTGAAAGGCCAAGCTCGCCGATGAACAAATATTCCTCAAGCTCACCGCGGAGCTGACCTGTTCCCGCCATAATCGAAATGGCAATCGGAAGGTCGAACTGCGTGCCTTCTTTTTTAAGATCGGCAGGCGCGAGATTGATTACCGCGCGCTTTGGCGGAAATTCAAAACCGCTGTTTTTAAGCGCGGCGCGGACGCGTTCCTTTGACTCCTTAACGGTCGCGTCGGGAAGTCCGACAACATCAAAAGAAGGAAGCCCGTTTGAAAAATCGGCTTCTACAATTACACTTTTTCCTTCAAGGCCACAAAGCGTGCCTGTGTTTATCTTTACTATCATATGAAACATCCTTATATTCAGTATGTTATTTAAAGTATAGCACGCGGAAAAACCAAAGTCAATTATGGCAAAAATTTTCTTGACTTACTAGGTATTAGATAGTATAATACATAAGTATCTTAAATTTTCGGGGTGTAGCGCAGTTTGGTAGCGTGCTTCGTTCGGGACGAAGAGGCCGCGGGTTCAAGTCCCGCCACTCCGACCAAAAGGGAAAAGGTGTCACGATAGTGATGCCTTTTTTCTTTTGGTGCTAAATTGAGAGGGACTTGAACCCCAAGGGGGAACCGAGCCCGAGCGCTGCCGGTGGCAGATGAAGCGAGGGCGCAGGGCTGTGCAGAAACAGGAGCTATGCAAGCGGTAGCGAAGCAGAGCGACATTGTTTCAAACGGGGAGCATGAAAAAAGTTGCCAGTGGCAAGTTTTTTAGCTTTTGGGGTGGACAAGCAGGGCAGATTGCGAAGCCTAAACACCCGCGAGAGTTGGTAGCGAGCAAATTGGCGTATAAAACCCGCGTTTACAAGGGTTTAGCCAATGCGAGTGTGACTCGAAGCGGAGAGGAAGAATGCATTTTGCGAGCAAAGGTTTGCAGAATGCACACCAACGCGAGCCGTAATACATTCTGACGAGGTCCCGCCACCCTTTATGCAACAAAAACTGCCCCCCGCCTCCAGCGGCGGACCCCCTTTGTCCTTTGGACATTTCCCCCGTTATCGGGGAAATCCCGCTTCCTGCGGCGTGCCCCTTTTGTCCTTCGGACATTTTCCCCGCTACCGGGGAAATCAACCCCAAGCTGTGCGCAAAAAAATAACCCCTGATTGCTTCTTTCCTGCAATCAGGGGTTATTTCTGTTCATTCTTGATATCTAACATCTTTTGTTATCCTCTCTTTCTATTGTCTGCCGTTTGCACCTTTTTCAATCGTTACATTCATTCTTCAATTCTCTAAGGAGATACCTTGTGATTTTCTATGCAAATGGCGAATTTTTGAAGGCTTATCTTATAATTCAAATCCCTTTATCAAAATCTATCTAAAGCGTGACACCGCCGTGTTCTTATTATCCTCCATTTACCGCGGGGCTTGAATTATTAAATTTCCTTCAGTTTGGAGTTTGAGTTTACTTTTCCATTGGAGTGTACCTCTCTTTCCTTGACTTAAGTATAACACCCCGAAAAGCCCGATTTCAATAGGCATTTTACGAAAATCAGGAAAGCGCTTTTTGTGGATTTGGGAGAAAATTTTCCGCGGATTAAAATTTATATTTACAAACGCCTTTTTAGTGTGATAAGATAAAAATATGGGCGGTCCATTTTCGGACCACCCATATTTTATTTCAATGGATCTATTTCGTTTTTGTATATTTTCTTCATAAAGATATATGAAAGTGTAAGCGATGCAATTTCCGCTGTCGGGAATGAAAGCCACATAACTGTAATATCTCTTGTAAAGAAAGCCAACAGGAACGCTACGGGAACAAGTACACCAAGCTGTCTTAAAACCGATACGATAAGGCTGAGTGTTCCCTTGCCGAGTGCCTGGAACACGCTTCCTGCCACGATGCAGTAGCCTGCAGGGATGAAGCTTATTGAAATCGAGCGCATCATAGGTTTGCCGATGCGGATGATTTCCTTCATATCGTCGCTTCCCGTATCGAATATGCGAAGGAGTGCCTCGGGCACAAGCTGAAACGCCAAAAGTCCTAGCGCCATAATACTGCACGCATATATAACTGAAAGCTTTATTGTCTTTTTGATTCTGTCGGGGTTTTTCGCACCGAAGTTATATGCAACTATCGGTACCATTGAGTTATTAAGTCCGAAAATCGGCATAAATACAAAGCTCTGAAGCTTGAAATATATTCCGAAAACTGCCTGTCCCGTCGCGGCGGTGGTAGCGGCGAAAAGGCGCATTGTCTGGTTGATGCATACATTCATTATGCTACCGATTGAAGCCATACAAATTGAGGGAATGCCGACTGCGTAAATTCTTTTTATAATTTCGCCGCTCGGCTTTGCACATCCCTTTAAAGTTACTTTTATTTCGCGGTTGAATTTGGCATTTATCACGATACCTGCACAAAGTGCTACAATCTGACCAATTACAGTTGCGTATGCCGCACCCTTTACGCCCATTGCAGGAAGCCCGCAAAGTCCGTAAATCATAATGGGGTCAAGGATGATATTCGTAACTGCGCCGATAAGCTGTACAATCATGCTATACATCGTTTTACCCGTTGACTGAAGGAGCTTTTCATACATTACCTGACCAAAAAGGCCGAATGAAAAAATCATACAAATACTGAGGTAATCGGTGCCGAGAGATACAATATTTTCACTCGTTCCGAACGAGCGGAAGAAGGGTTTTACAATAGTAAAGCCGAGTATCATAACGACAAATGCACTTACCATCGAAAGGAAAATTCCATTCTCGGCAGTCCTGTTTGCGCGAGAAAAATTCTTTTCGCCAAGACTTCTTGAAAGAAGCGCATTTACACCGACGCCCGTACCAACGCTGACAGCGATGAGAAGATTCTGCACGGGGAATGCCAGCGAGAGTGCTGTGAGCGCATCCTGACCGATCTTTGACACGAACATTGTATCAACAATATTATAAAGTGCCTGAACGAGCATAGAAATCATCATCGGAATCGCCATTCCCAAAAGAAGCGAATTTACGCTCTGCACACCCATTTTATTTTCTTTTGTAGTTTGCATTTTATCACACCTTTATTTTCCCACTATCTATATCTTCGATTATTTTTGCGATAGCGTGCTCATTGTTGCTGACAGTTACAATATCAGCCACTTCCTTTGCGCAATCAATCGCATTTCCTACGGCTACGCCAACGCCTGCTTTTTCAATCATTGAAATATCATTTTCGTTGTCGCCGATGCCGATGGTTCTATTAAGGTCAACCCCCATAATATTTGCGATTTTAACGAGGTTATCGCCCTTGTCAAGCCCCTTGGGAATCATTTCAAGATACTCCGCGCCCGAGCGCACAAACTGAAATCTATCCGCGTGAGGATGGCTTCCAAAAAGATTGCGGAGCTTTACGAGTTCTTCTTCCTCGGAATGAACGAAAATGAATTTTGCTATCGGCTCGTCAACCTCGGTATAATGGCTTCTTATATCGGGGAAGTTATATATTTTCATAACGCGTTCCATAGCTTCATTCATCTTGCAAAAGTGACAATTTTCAAATCCGCAGAGCTGAATTGACATATCGGGCATTTTTTCATCCGCAAGACGCACAAGCTCAAGCCATCCGTCGGGAAGAGTTTTCTGAAAGAGAAATTTTTTATTTTCCATATCATATACTGCGCCACCGTTGAAACAGCCTATCGGCGCATTGGGACGGACAGCATCATAAACCTGTCCCACCACGACAAGACTGCGCCCCGTGATAAAGGTGAATATTCCCCCGTTTTCCTTGAAATATTCTATCGCGGCAAGGTTTTCCGCGGAAATTGTTTTATCATCACGGACAAGCGTTCCGTCAAGGTCGGTTGCAATCATTATTCCATCAAATTTTCCCATATGAGATGCTCCTTTTTCCTTATTTCCGGGAAACAAAAAATCGTACCCGAAAGGATACGATTTTTTCATGGTCTGAGTGGGGAGACTTGAACTCCCGGCCTCTTGAACCCCATTCAAGCACGCTACCAAACTGCGCTACACCCAGATATGTTACTTGCCTATTATAACGAATGAATATGCACTTGTCAAGCAATTTTTTAAAAATATTTATTTTTTCCGCATTTGTGAACAAAGTTTAAAGTTGTTGACTACTTACCTATATTTATGATATAATGTAAAATAATTATGGGTACATATGCCCTTTTACAGGATTGGAGATTTTTCTTATGATAAAAAGCATGACAGGTTACGGCAGCGGAAAGGCTGAGCTTGGAAGCAAAACCTTCACCGTTGAAATCAAGTCGGTAAATTCGCGTTACAGCGATTTTTCAATAAAGATGCCGCGCATCTACACATTCCTTGAAGAGCCTATGAGAAAGGCGGCTTCAGCGCGCATCAACCGCGGTAAGGTTGACATTTATTTAAATGTTGAATCAGGCGGCGAGGATGACGCAATCGTAAAGGTTAACACGGCCCTTGCGAAAGAGTACCTCGATGGTCTTCGCGCTCTTTCGGAAGAGCTTGGAATTTCCTCCAACGCAAACGCTGAAACCTTCCTCCGCGTGGCGGATGTTTTCACAGTTGATAAAGCGCCCGTTGACGAGGAGCTTATTGCAAACGCGGTG
>JAZRFX010000094.1:0-10047 GCA_045643845.1 Clostridia bacterium
GTTGAGGGAAAGTGTGATTTCCTTATTGAAATAATTACTCCTACACTTAAAGATTGGACGATTTCGCGTATTTCAAAAGTTAATTTGGCACTTTTGAAACTCGCAGTTTATGAAATCTACTTTATAGAAGATATTCCCGAAAAAGTTTCCGTAAATGAGGCGGTTAAGCTTGCCAAAACATATGGCGGAAAAGAAAGCGCTTCCTTCGTAAACGGCGTTTTGGGAACTGTTCTCGATAATAAACAGGGATGAATTTCCGAAAGGAATTGATATACTATGTCAGATGGCAGAAGAATTGCTACTGTATCACAAATAAACAATTATATAAAAGCTGTCATTGATAAAACCCCCGTGCTTCAGAACATCTGGATAAAAGGGGAGATAAGTAATCTCAAAATTCATTCTTCGGGGCATATTTATCTCACTCTCAAAGATGATGGCTCGGTACTTAAGGCGGTTATGTTCCGTGGTGCTGCAGCAGGACTCAGGTTCAAACCCGCAGACGGAACGAAAGTTCTCGCACGCGGTAAAATAGGAGTTTATGAATCGGGCGGACAGTATCAGATTTACATAGAAGAAATGGAAGCCGAGGGTATGGGCGATTTATACGCCAGGTTTGAGGCTCTCAAAAAGAAACTTTCGGAAGAAGGTCTTTTTGACGAGAAAAGAAAGAAACCCATTCCGAGATTCCCCGAAACTATTGGTATTGTTACGAGTCCTACGGGTGCGGCAATAAGAGATATGATAAATGTAATCCGCAGAAGATGCCCGATGGTTAAAGTTATAATTTACCCCTGTCTTGTTCAGGGAAACGATGCTGCTCCAAGCATTTGTGATGGTATAGAGTACTTCAACACTAAAAAGAAGGTTGATGTCATTATCGCAGGTCGTGGTGGCGGATCTATAGAGGATTTATGGGCATTCAACGAAGAAATAACTGCCAGAGCAGTTGCGGCATCAGAAATCCCCGTAATATCTGCAGTTGGTCACGAAGTCGATTTTACGATTTGCGATTTCGTATCGGATTTAAGAGCGCCTACTCCGTCTGCAGCTGCGGAGCTTGCAGTTCCTGATGTTGTTGAACTTAAAAGGACGATTGAGTCATCAAAAGCGCGAATGTCATACCTTCTTAAAAACAAGGTTGATACAGGAGCGAAGCAGCTTGACCTTCTTACAAAGCGCGGAGCTCTTACACAGTTTGACAAGTTCCTTTTAGATAAAGAACAAGGGATAGATGCTCTTTTTGACAGGTGCCTGATGGCATTTAAAAACAAAAAGGAAGTTTCCGAAAAACTTTTTGGAGCTCTTTGCGGAAAATTGTCTGCACTTAGTCCTTTAGCCGTTTTTGAGCGCGGATATTCAAGTGCTACAAAAGACGGGAAAACCGTTAAGAAAATAGCGGAACTTAAAGATGGCGACAATATTGTTTTAAGATTAACGGACGGTGAGGCTGATTGCCTTGTTACCGAAAGGAGAGATTTTAATGAAATTTGAAGAAGCAATGAAACAACTCGAAGAAACGGTCGGAAAACTTGAAAGCGGAGATGTATCTCTTGACGAAGCGATGGAGCTTTTTGAAAAAGGTGTAAGTCTTTCTAAAACCTGCCAGAAACTTCTTTCCGAGGCGCAGCTTAAAGTGACAAAGCTTATTGCGGAAAACGATAGCGAAGTCGAATTTGATACGGAGAATATGTAATGTTTAACAAGAAATTTGAAGAATATATCAATCAGATAGAAAATCATCTTCATAGTCTTCTGGATTCTAAAGAAGGCCCAATTTACGACGCTATGAGATACAGCCTTTATGCAGGAGGAAAGCGAATACGCCCCGTAATAACACTCGCTTGTTGTGAGGCTCTCGGCGGAGATATGAAAGCGGCTCTTACATATGCGTCTGCTGTAGAAATGATTCATACCTACTCCTTAATACACGACGATTTACCCTGTATGGATGATGATGATTTAAGAAGAGGAAAACCGACAAACCATGTCGTATATGGCGAAGCAACCGCAGTTCTTGCTGGGGATGCGCTTCTTAATTTCGCGTGTGAATCCGTTTTAAATGCTGATGTTGAGGATAAAAAAATGCAGCTTGATGCACTAAAAATAATTTATGAAGCATCGGGTGCGGAAGGTATGATCGGCGGACAGGTAATGGATATGTACGCTGAAGACAAGCAAATTGATGGCGAAGAACTTTCTTTACTTCATAAGAAAAAAACGGGCGCGCTTATTTGTGCCTCGGCGGCACTTGGTGCGATTTGTGCAGGAAAAGATCCTGAAATATTTAGTGAATATGCACTTTCTCTGGGACTTGCTTTTCAGATAAGGGACGATATTCTTGATGTTGAGGGAGATATCGAAACCTTTGGGAAACCGATTCACAGCGACGAAAAGAACTTAAAGACAACATATGTAAAGCTCTACGGGATGGATGGAGCAAAGGCGATACTTAAAGATGAAACTCAAAAGGCGATTGAGTCGCTCGCTTTTCTTGGAGAAAAGAAAGAGTTTCTCGAAAAACTTGCATTATATCTTTTAGATAGAAAGAATTGATTTAACTTATGTTTGATAAATTGGCATTTATAGAAGAAAGATACGAAGAACTTTCTCAAAAAATAAGCGATCCTGAAGTAATTGCGGACCAGAACCGCTGGAGAAAACTTTGTAAAGAAAACTCCGATATTACTCCTATTGTGGAAAAGTACAGGGAGTATAAGGTCGCAAATACTGCTATTTCGGATGCGAAGGAAATGCTTGAAGAAAGCAATGATAAGGAATTTGAAGAAATGCTCCTTGCTGAAATAGAAGAAAACAAGGAAAAAATAGAAAAAATAGAGGAAGAGCTTAAAATTTTGCTTCTTCCCAAAGATCCTAATGACGAGAAAAATGTCATTGTTGAAATCCGCGGCGGTACAGGCGGCGATGAAGCGGCACTCTTTGCAGGATCTCTTTTCAGAATGTATAGTATGTACGCCGAAAGCCGCAATTGGAAAATAGACATAATGAACTCTAATCCTACTGAACTCGGGGGTTACAAGGAAATTACCTTTACAGTAGAAGGCGCAGGTGCTTATAGCCGATTGAAGTTTGAAAGTGGCGTTCACAGAGTTCAGAGAGTGCCCGAAACGGAGTCAGGTGGAAGAATTCACACAAGTGCGGCTACCGTAGCAGTTCTTCCCGAGGTTGAGGAAGTTGAACTTGAAATTAACCCTAACGATTTAAGAATAGATGTTTTCCGCGCAGGAGGACCTGGCGGACAGTGTGTCAACACTACTGACTCAGCCGTGCGAGTAACTCATATCCCGACAGGTCTTGTAGTTTCCTGCCAGGATGAAAAGAGTCAGCATAAAAACAAAGATAAAGCGCTCAAAGTTTTGAGAAGCCGTCTTTTTGAATTTATGGAAGCGCAGCGAAACGACGCAATCAGTAAAGAAAGAAAAAGTCAGGTTGGCAGTGGTGACAGAAGCGAAAGAATAAGAACTTATAACTTCCCGCAGGGTAGAGTAAGCGACCATAGAATCAATCTTACACTTTACAAAATTGAAGCAATAATGAACGGAGAACTTGACGAAATCATAGATTCTCTGATAACACATTTCCAAAGTGAAAAACTTAAACACAGCGAAGGGTGAATAGTATGACCAAACCACAGTTACAGGTTAATCTTACAAAAATTATTGATGAATTTCGTCTTGAAAAAATTTATGCTCCTGAAAACATCGATGATATTATGGTTAAATCATGTGATGTTCATAGACCTGGAATTCAGCTCAGCGAAGGGTATTATGATTATTTCGACTGCGAACGCATTCAAATTCTTGGCAAGGTTGAGCATTCCTATATGCTTGAAAAATCTTCTGATGAACAGAAGAAAGCTTATGAAATGCTTATGTCAAACAAGATTCCCGCTGTCGTTGTTACCCGCGGCCTTGATGTTTCCGATGAACTTCTTGAAGCCGCAAAAAAATACAGCGTACCGCTTTTGAGAACCGAGGAAAGCACTTCTTCGTTTATGGCAGCTCTTATCGCATCGCTTAATCTTGCGCTTGCTCCGTCTATAACAAGACACGGCGTGCTTGTTGAGGTTTATGGTGAAGGTGTGCTTCTTCTGGGAGAAAGCGGCGTAGGTAAAAGTGAAACTGCGGTGGAGCTTATAAAGCGTGGTCATAGACTTGTCGCCGACGATGCCGTGGACATCCGCAAAGTTTCTGCAAAAACTCTTGTCGGAAGCTCGCCCGAAATCATCCGTCATTTTATAGAACTTCGTGGTATAGGCATCGTGGATGTCAAGAAAATATTTGGTATGGGCGCAGTTAAAGATACTGAAAGTATTAACCTTGTTATAAATCTTGAAGCGTGGCAAAAGGGTAAAAATTACGAAAGATTAGGACTTGACAGCGAAGTTACAAATATACTTGGAATTGATATCCCATCGCTCACAATCCCCGTAAGACCGGGAAGAAATCTTGCTGTTATAATTGAAATCGCGGCAATGAATCACAGACAAAAGAAAATGGGCTATAATGCAGCTGAAGAACTCAGCGACCGTCTTACAAAGCAAATGGGAGAGGGAATCTCTCTTTGATTAAGAAAGGGAAAAGTTATGCTTGAAAAGCTTAAATTGATTATCGACGAAAGCAGAATTAAAACCAATGTTTCTATGGCTTCGTACACCACTTTCAGGGCAGGCGGAAACGCTGAAATAATGATTTCTCCCCAAAATTTGGAAGAGCTTAAAGATGTCGTAAAATTATTCTTTGAAAACGGTGTTGAGTACTATGTTTTGGGAAACGGCAGTAATTTGCTTGTAAGTGACGAAGGAATAAAAAAACCTGTAATTTATATGGACAAAAACTTCGGAGGAATTGAGGTTTTTGAAAATTGTATTACTGCAAAGGCTGGGGAGCATCTTTCGGCAATCGCAAAAAGAGCTGCGGAGGAATCTCTTACAGGGTTTGAGTTTGCAGCGGGGATTCCAGGAACACTCGGCGGAGCTCTCATAATGAATGCAGGTGCTTACGGCGGAGAAATGCAGGATGTAGTTGAAGCGGTAAGTTTCATTGATATAAGCGGAAACGAACATGTTGTATCAGGCGAAGAAATGGAATTTGGATACAGAGAAAGTGCGCTTATGGATACGGGTTGTATAATAACAGGTGCAACCATAAAGCTTGCACGCGGAGATAAAAAAGAAATCCTTGATAAAATGAACGAACTGGCGGCAAAACGACGCGAAAAACAGCCGCTTGAATATCCGAGTGCCGGAAGCACTTTCAAACGCCCTCAGGGACATTTCGCAGGCACTCTTATAGAAGGTTGCGGACTAAAGGGAAAAACTATAGGCGGTGCGCAGGTAAGCGAGAAACACGCAGGTTTTGTAATCAATAAGAAAGATGCAACTGCAAAGGATATTTGTGAACTGATTGAATTTGTGCAGAAAACTGTGTATAAAGAATGCGGAGTTATACTTGAAACGGAAGTAAAATACTGGGATTAAAAGGATTGAATCCAAATGGCAATTAAGACATTTTCACACGATGTGAAAGACGAAATATGTGAGGTAAGATTCAAGCAGGAAGAAGCGGTAGCAGAACTTGCCGCGATGATTCTTTTTGGAGAAAATGTATCGAACAGCATAATTTCGCTGAGAACTGATAACCCGAATATAGCATCGAGAATACAGCTTGTATTAAGAAAAGGAATCGATGAAGAAAGAGCCATTGATATATTAAAAGGGCGTAAAAACTACTGCGTGAGCTTTCCGTCGGAACTTTCCGAAAAAGCAGGCGTATATTTTTACGAAGATGGCGAAATTGCTTTCGACGAAGACATTTGCGAAACTGATGACGAAAAAAGAGCGTTTTTGCGCGGCGCATTTATAATGAGCGGAACTATTTCCGATCCTAAAAAAGGATATTCGTGCGAACTTGTTACTTTCAACGAGAATATGTCGTATCTGGCAGCCGATATTCTTGAAAATTTCGGGATAAAAGCAAATACGGTCAAGAGGAATAATTCCTTTACGACATACATAAAGGATAAAAGCTCCATAAGCGATTTTTTAAATATTATCGGAGCTCATAAGGCGATGCTTGAATTTTTAGTAACACAAATAGAAAAAGACAGAAATAATAAAGATAACCGTACACAAAATTGTATAACTGCAAATGTTGATAAGACAATTGCTGCATCAACTCAACAAAGTAGGGCTATTGTCAAAATCAAGGACACTCCCAAATGGGACTCTCTTGATGAAACAACCAAATTGATAGCACAGTTAAGACTTGATAATTTTGATATGTCGCTTTCTGAAATTGGCGAAAGAATGACGCCGCCGATGACAAAAAGCAGCGTTAACAGAAGAATGAAAAAGCTTATAGATTTAGCGGAGGAGAAATAAATGTACACACATTTACATGTACATAGTGAATATAGTTTGCTTGATGGTATGTGCCGTGTGAAAGACATCCCTAAAAGAGCTAAAGAGTTAGGGCAAACTGCCGTTGCACTGACTGACCACGGCGTAATGTACGGCGTTGTAGACTTTTATAAGGCGTGCAAAGCTGAAGGCGTAAAACCGATTATTGGTTGTGAGGTATATACTACTAAAAACCGTCTTGACAAAAGCGGTGGCAGAGGTGAAAACGAAACAAATCATCTTGTTCTTTTATGTATGAACGAAGAAGGATATAACAATCTTATTCAGATTGTTTCGGAAGGTTTCGTTGATGGATTTTACTATCGCCCGAGAGTTGATATGGAAACTCTCAAAAAATATCGCGGTGGCCTTATTGCGCTTTCTGCGTGTCTTGCGGGTGAGATTCCCAAAGCGCTTCTTTCAGGGAACGAGGAAAGAGCAAAGGAAATAGTAAACGAGTACAAAGAGCTTTTTGAAGAGTTTTATATAGAAATACAGGACCACGGCATCGAAGAACAAAAGAAGGTAAATCCTCTTTTGGTTAAACTTGCGAGAGAAACAAATACCCCTCTTGTAGCTACAAATGATGCTCATTATATAAAATCAGAGGACGCAAAAAATCAGGATGTTTTAATTTGCATACAGACGGGAAAAACGCTTGATGAAGAAAACAGAATGCGTTTTGAAACGGAAGAATTCTATTTAAAAAGCGAAGAAGAAATGAAAGAGCTTTTTAAATACGCACCCGAAGCAATTGAAAACAGCGGAAAAATCGCGGAAAAGTGTAATTTTGAGTTTGAATTCGGAAAAAGGCATTTGCCTAAATACGCGGTTCCTGATAATAAAGATCCCTTTGAATATTTGAAAGAATTATGTGAAGAAGGACTAAATTCTCGATACTCCAATCCTACGCAAGAACATAAGGAAAGGCTTGAATACGAGCTCAGCGTTATCAAAAATATGGGATTCGTTGATTATTTCCTCATCGTGTGGGATTTCATCAACTACGCTAAAAATAATGGAATATCCGTTGGACCGGGCCGAGGAAGTGCTGCGGGAAGTCTTGTTTCATATACACTTAAAATAACCGATATTGAACCGCTTCATTATAATCTTATTTTTGAACGATTCTTGAATCCTGAAAGAGTAAGTATGCCTGATATAGATATCGACTTCTGTCCGAAAAGAAGGGGAGAAGTTATTAGCTATGTAATAGAAAAGTACGGCGCAGAAAATGTAAGCCAGATTGGTACTTTCGGTACAATGAAGGCGAGAGGTGCTATCAGGGATTGCGGCAGAGTTTTAGGAATGCCTTACGGCGATGTTGATGCTGTTGCAAAAATGGTTCCTATGGATTTGGGAATGACACTTGACCTTGCTCTTGAAAACCCAAAACTTAAAGAAGCGTATAACGCTTCTGCTGATGTAAAAAAACTTGTTGATACTGCGCGTGCTGTTGAAGGACTTCCGAGAAATATCGGAACCCATGCCGCAGGTGTTGTTATAGCAGGCGATAAGGTGTCAAGGTTTGTTCCTGTACAGCGAAGTGAGGATATTGTTTCTACGCAGTTTACAAAAGATACAGTAGAAGAACTCGGACTCCTCAAAATGGACTTTTTGGGCCTTCGAAACCTTACTGTAATTGAAGATACTGTGAATATCGCAAAATCTATGGGCATAGATATCGATATGAAAAATATTGATTATAATGTGCCCGAGGTTTATGAAATGATTTCCGAAGGCGATACGGACGGAGTATTTCAGCTTGAAAGCGGTGGTATGCGCGCGTTTATGAAGCGACTTATCCCGAAGAATATGGAAGATATTATCGCAGGTATTGCACTTTATAGACCGGGTCCGATGGATTTCATTCCTGAATACATTAAAAACAAAACAAATCCTGAAAATATCAAATACAAACATCCTATGCTTAAAGAAATTCTTGAGATGACATACGGCTGTATTGTATATCAGGAACAGGTTATGCAAATCGTTCAGAAGCTCGCAGGCTTCTCAATGGGCCGCGCCGACGAGGTTCGTCGAGCTATGAGTAAAAAGAAAGCGAAAGAAATGCAAAAAGCTCGACAAAGCTTTATTTATGGCGAGCATAACGAAGACGGTACAGTTCGCTATATAGGCTGTATCCGAAATGGCATTGACGAAAAAACTGCCGAGAGCATATTTGACGATATGGATGCGTTTGCTCAGTATGCATTCAACAAGAGCCACGCGGCTGCTTATTCGTATGTAACATATCAGACGGCGTATCTTAAATGCTTATATCCTGCACAGTTTATGGCTGCGCTTATTTCGAGTGTAATGGACGACACAAACAAGGTTTCAGCTTACATAAATAACTGTGTGCAAAAAGGTATAAAAATTTTGCCCCCGGATATCAATAAAAGTATGGCGGAGTTCTCCGTTGAAGGAAACGACATCCGTTTCGGTCTTACAACTATAAAGAATGTCGGAGAAACCTTTGTACGCAAATGCGTTAAAGAGCGAAACGAAAAGGGTGAATTCAAAAGTCTTCGTGACTTTGCATCCAGAATGATGGGCGAACTTAACAAACGAAGCGTGGAATGCCTTATCAAAAGCGGAGCCTTCGATTCTATCGAGGGAACCAGAGCGCAGAAACTCGCAGTTTACGAAGAAATAATTGATTCAGAGGTTCGTGCAGGTAAGAATAATATTGCAGGTCAGTTCTCGTTCTTTGCGGAAGAAACTGAAAAGAATGACTCTTTCCCAAGCAATGTAAAGGAGCTTTCAAAACGCGAACTCCTCAATATGGAGAAAGAGGTTGCGGGAATTTATTTTTCGGGACATCCGCTTGATGAATATAGAGAAGACCTTGCAAAAATGAAATATCCCCGAATAAGTGAATTTTTACCATCATCTTCAACTGATGAAGACGGATACTCTGCAGAAGAAAGAACTTATCAGGATGGAAATGAAGTTTCAATTGTAGGAATCATAGCGGGAAGAAAAGATAAATTAACCCGTTCCAATACTAATATGGCATTTCTCACCATAGAAGATTTCACGGCAAATATGGAAGTTATTGTATTCCCGAAAATACTTTCAAAATTTGACGAGATACTTGCGGAAGATTCAATTGTTATGCTTCACGGACGACTTGATATAAAAGACGATGAAGGGGCAAAACTCATTTTGGATTCTGCGGCACCGTACATCTCAACGGCAGATTCTATGACACTTGTTTTGAGTGATGAAAACCTGAAAAAACTTGACGAACTCAAAAAACTTGTTTCAAGATACCCAGGGGCATATCCGCTTCAAATTGAATGCAGTTACGGTAGTTTCGTCATTAAAAACATCTCTGTTGAGCCGTGTGTTGAACTAAAAAATGGAGTTATTTCTCTCTTTGGAGAAAATGTTTTGAAGGAAAATAAATAAATTACTTGAAATTTTCCTGAAAATGTTGTAGTATATCCACTAGCGATCATATTGAAAGGAAAAAACTTATGTGGACTTCAGTATATATGACACAAAATATTGATACTGCACGAGCTATGCGTAAGAAAATGGAGGACTGTAAAATCCTTGTAATGATGCATAGTATTAAAAACGAGGACAGTATGGGTGAAGATTGTTTTGAAATACTT
>JAZRFX010000095.1:0-7095 GCA_045643845.1 Clostridia bacterium
ATTATCACGCTCTACTATGCCGAAGGTGAAACCGAGGAAAGCGCGCAGGAAATTGCGCATGCAATTGAAGGAATCTTCCCCGATGCAGATATACTTGTAGCAAATGGCGGACAAAGTGTTTACTACTACATTGCATCAGTCGAATAACAACATTTATAGGTGATTTTTATGATAAATCCGCAGAATACGGATATAAAATTACTTAAAGGAATAGGCGACGCCAAGGCGAAGCAATTGCTTCGCCTTTGCGTTTTTACCATTTGGGATCTTTTTACCTGCTTCCCAATAAGATTTGAGGACAGACGCTTGGTAAAAAAGATATTTGACCTTGAACACAACAGCTTTGCAACTGTAAACGCCATTGTTGTAACGCCCGTCAGCGAGCACTATGTAAGGAAAGGGCTTACATACTACAAAGTTCAAATTCGTGATGATACGGGAATTGCAACCTGCATATTCTTTAATAATCCGTACCTTAAAAATTATCTTAAAAAAGGGTATGAATACTCTTTCTATGGAAAAATAAATATTCGTGGGAACACGAGAGAGATTCTCGCGCCTGAATTCGAGCCTTCTTCCCAGTCGCAATGCACAAAATGTATCGTTCCCATATACCCACTTACAAGCGGTATTACGCAAAAGTTTTTAAGGAAAACTATTTCCGATGCATTTTTCGAATATGAAAAGTATTTCCGTGATGCTATTCCGTCCGAAATACTTAAGGAATACTCCCTCTGCCCCATTGATTTTGCGATAAAAAACATTCATTTTCCAAAGGATAAAGAAAGTCTTGAAATAGCGAAAAAGCGTCTTGTGTTTGAAGAATTTTTCATTTTGCAGACGGCACTTCGCAAAATGAAGGAGTCAGGTGCAAAAGAACGCGGTATCGCGTTTTTAAATACCAATATTTCGCCTTTTGAAAAAGCTTTACCATTCACTCTTACCCCTGCACAAAAAACGGTTGTGGGCGAAATTATGTGTGATTTATCGTCGGGCAATGTTATGAACAGACTCGTTCAGGGCGATGTCGGAAGCGGTAAGACAATCGTTGCGGCATCGGCACTTTACGCCTGCGTTAAAAACGGTTATCAGGCGGCTATGATGGCACCCACCGAAGTTCTTGCAAGACAGCATTATAACGACCTTTCTCCCCTGCTTTCGCAGTTTGGTATAAAGTGCGCCCTCCTTACGGGAAGTACCACGGCAAAAAACAAGCTCGAGATATATGAAAAGCTTGAAAGCGGCGAAATCGATATAGCATTCGGCACGCACGCGCTTATAACCGATAAGGTTACTTTCAAGTCACTCGCACTTGCGATTACCGATGAACAGCACCGCTTTGGTGTAAGGCAAAGGATGATGCTCGCCGCAAAAGGAAACTCCGTTCATACACTTGTTATGACGGCGACACCGATTCCGAGAACGCTTGCACTTATCGTTTACGGCGATATGGATATATCGGTTATCGATACGCTCCCCCCGGGAAGGCAGGAAATTTCAACCTACTGCGTCGGCGAGGATATGAGGCAGCGAATTTATGCATTTATCCGTAAGGAAGTGGAAAAGGGAAATCGAGCGTATATCGTTTGCCCTGCAGTTGAGGAAAATGAAGAAACGCAGTTAAAATCCGTGGAGGAGCATTTTAGTACGCTTTCAAAAGAAATTTTTCCCGATATACCCGTGGGCATCGTTCACGGCAAGATGAAGCCAAAAGATAAAGAAACTGCGATGAGCGATTTTGTAAATGGTAATACAAAAATCCTCGTTTCAACAACCGTTATCGAGGTCGGCGTGAATGTCCCCGAAGCGACGCTGATGGTTATTGAAAATGCGGAAAGATTCGGACTGAGCCAGCTTCATCAGCTACGCGGACGCGTTGGTCGTGGTAAGGAAAAAAGTTACTGTGTGCTTTTCTGCGCAAGCAACAGCTTCGATATAAAAGAGAGAATGAAGATTATGACCGAAAGCCGAGATGGTTTCAAAATATCCGAAACCGACCTTAAGCTTCGCGGACCCGGTGACTTTTTCGGCACAAGACAGCACGGCGAAATTCGTTTTAAAATCGCTGACCTTGCCGATGATTTCTCCGTCCTTAAGGCAAGCGGTGTTGCGGCAGAAAAACTGCTTAAAGCGGACCCCGATTTATCGGACGAAAAGCATTTTTATATTAAAGAAGCAACACAAAAGCTCGCTGAAAGTTTGATATTATAAAAAAAGACGCGTGCTTCTTCACCCTTTTCGCGTTCCAACTAAATTTCTATACAAAAAAACACTCGGCATAGCCGAGTGTTTTTAATTATCAATTATTCCTCTACAGGAGCTTCTGCTACTTCTTCAGCAGCTTCTTCGACAGGCTGTTCTTCAACAGGAGCTTCAGGAGCAAGAAGTGCTCTGATTGAAAGACCAATCTTCTTTTCGTCCCACTTGATTTCTGTAATCTTTGCTTCTACAACTTCGCCAACTGTAAGAACATCTTCGGGCTTGCCGATTCTCTTGTTAGCGATCTGAGAAATATGGATAAGACCATCGATTCCGGGGATGAGTTCAACGAATGCGCCGAAGGGAACAAGGCGAACTACCTTAACCTTAACAACATCTTCTTCGTTGAATGTTCTCTTTGCGATTTCCCAGGGATTGTCTTCAAGCTTCTTGTAGCCAAGAGAAATCTTAACAGCTTCCTTGTCAACCTTAAGAATTGTAACTTCTACGCTGTCGCCAACCTTAAGAACTTCTGAAGGATGCTTGATTCTCTGCCAGCTGAGCTGTGAAATCGGGATAAGACCGTCAACACCACCAAGGTCAACGAATGCACCGAAGTCTGTAAGAGTCTTAACTGTACCTGTGTAGCTCTTACCTTCTTCAACTTCTGCGAGGAATGCAGCCTGCTTTTCAGCGCGTTCTGCGCTTGCTACAACCTTGATTGAACCGATTGCCTTCTTACCGCGTCTGTCGTCACGGATGTTTACAATCTTGAAGCTTGCTTCAGTACCAACGAGGGGCTGAAGATCCTTGATGAATCTTTCACTTGCCATTGATGCGGGGATGAAAATTCTGCAACCCTTTGCAACAGCAATTACGCCGCGGTTAACATTTTCAACAATCTTACCTGTAAGGATTTCGCCAGACTCATAAGCTTTTTCGATTTCCTGCCAGCCCTTGATTGCGTCAATCTTCTTCTTTGAAAGCTTTACATAGCCTTCGCCGTCGTTTACTCTTACAACGAATACTTCAACTTCGTCGCCAACTTTTACAACATCGGCGGGGTTTGCTGAAGGATCATCAGTAAGCTCGTCCACGGGGATGATACCGTCTGCCTTGTAGCCAAGATCAACATAAATCTCTGTAGGAGTAATGCTGATTACTGTGCCTGTTACTACCTGTCCTGTATTTAAAGTGACGAGGGATTGCTCGAATGCCTCGGCAAATGTAGGCTCTCCATTTCCTTGAATATTAGTGTTCTTTTCTTCTACCATGGTTTCCAAAACCTCCTTAATTATATACTGCGGTGTTGAAGCACCAGCAGTTATTCCGAATGAATTGCCCATTGATAAAATATCACGGGGCAGCTCGCTCGCCTCCTCCACCAAGAAGGTGTGGTCGCAAAGCGAAGAAGCGATATTATACAGTTTCTTGGTATTGGAACTGTTTTTACCGCCTACGACAACAAACACATCGCTCTCTTTCGCAAGGTCTGCGGCATATTTTTGTCGTTCATTCGTAGCACTACATATTGTATCAAAAATCATAGCACTTTGGCAAGTGTTTTTTGAAATTTTCGTAATTTTTTTCCATAATTCCCGTTCAAATGTTGTCTGTGCTACAATACATACTTCTTTTTCATCGGAAAAGGCTAAATTTTGCGCCTCTTCTTCGCTTTCTATCACAATTGCACTATCGTTACACCAGCCGTTTATCCCGACTACTTCAGGGTGGGTTTTGTCGCCGATTATAACAATATGGCTTCCGCGTAGATACGCGTCGCTCACGATATTATGAATTTTCTTTACAAAGGGGCAGGTTGCATCGATGTAGTCAATTCCCTTTTCCTTGAGGATTTCTTCCTCACTCTTTTTAATTCCGTGGCTGCGGATGATGACGGTTTCGTCACTGCGCGCTTCATCGGGAGAATTTATGATTCTTACCCCCTGCGCCGCAAAATCATCAACCACGCTTTTGTTATGTATAATAGGGCCGAGAGTTGCTATTTTCCTGCCGTCTTCAATACCTTTTTGCGTCATTTCAACGGCGCGGCTTACGCCGAAGCAAAAACCCGCCTTTTCCGCTACTTTAACAGTTTTTTTACTCATTTCTTATCTCCTAAAGAATAGATGATATCCATTAAAGAATCGGCAAGGGACTGCATTTTTTCCGCATCCTTCACATATTCTGAATATTCCGAATAATATATAGGCTCGCCGTAGGATACAACCCTCTTTCCGACAAATGCAGGAACGATGGGGACATTGCTTTGAATTGCAAGTCTTATTATTCCCGAATTCACCTGCGGACGAGAGTTATCCTTTATACGCTTTCCTTCGGGGAAAATGAGGGTTGCTCCGCCTCTTTTAAGGATTTTAAGAGTTGCCATTACAGCGGCGGCGTCGCCCTTTCCGCGCTTTATCGGAAACGCTCCCAGGGATTTTATAATTCTTCCTAAAACGGGAACTTCAAAAAGCGAATCCTTCGCCATAAAGGTAAGCTGTCTACTGCAGCCCGTCGCAAGATATAGGGGATCTATAAAAGAGCGATGATTCGCGCAAAGAAGAAATGCTCCATCTGTCGGGATATTCTCTCTCCCCTTTTCCTTAAAGAAAAAAACCACTTTCAAAACGCCTTTTACAGCGCCTAATGCTATTTTATAAAAGCTCATTACATTCTACCTCTTATGTGTGAAATAACCGCTTCAACGGACTCCTGAAGGTTAAGGTCGGAAGTGTCAATAACACTTGCCCCTTCCGCAACTACAAGCGGAGAAACTGCGCGTGTTGAATCGTTTTTATCGCGCTGAACCATATCATTGTAAACTTCTTCAAAAGAAACGCTCTCGCCTTTATCGATAAGCTCTTTATATCTTCTTTTCGCTCTTGCCTCGGCCGATGCAGTAAGGAAAATTTTGATTTCGGCATCGGGAAGAACAAAGCTTCCGATATCGCGGCCATCCATTACAACATCGTGATTTTCGGCAAGCTTTCTTTGCATATCAACGAGTGCTACACGCACGGCGGGAATTGCCGAAACATTGCTCGCCGCCATAGATATTTCGGGAGTGCGAATCTTATCGGACACATTTTCGCCGTCAAGATAGATATGCTGTTCAACGCCCTCGTGCCTGATGTCGATATCAATTCCATTAAGGATTGATTCAACGCCTTTTGCATCCTTTGTATCAATGCCCGAGCGCACCGCTTTAAGACCGACTGTGCGGTACATCGCGCCCGTGTCGATATAGACATAGCCAAGCTCCGATGCAACCTTTTTTGAAATTGTGCTTTTTCCTGCGCCTGCAGGGCCATCAATTGCAATTTTAGTCATTTTGATTCTCTCTTTCCGCCGCTTTTTCACCTGCGAGATGCCCGCTAGAAAAGGCTATTTGCAAATTAAAGCCGCCTGTATATGCATCAACATCTATAACTTCGCCTGCAAGGAAAAGTCCCTTTATCTTGCGGCTTTCCATTGTAGATGCGTTTATTTCTTTTACATTCACTCCACCGCTTGTGACAATTGCTTCTTCCCCGGGGCGATATTTTTTTACTGTAAAGGAAAGGTTTTTAAGTGCGAGAAGAAGGTTTCTTCTCTCCTCCTTCGTAATGGAATTTACCTTTTTATAGCGGTCAATCCCGGAGCGCGCGACAATATAGTCAATCATTTTATTAGGAAGAAGGTCCGAGAGCGAATTTTCAAAATTTTTGTTCTGATACTTTTCAAAATCTCGGAGAATTCGTTTATCAAGCGATGCCTCATCAAGCGCAGGCTTGAGGTCGATTTCAACGCGCATACCTTCGGGGTTTTCTCCCATATGACTGCTTGACGAAAGTATTACGGGACCTGTCATTCCAAAGTGAGTGAAAAGCATTTCGCCAAAATCGGAAAATTTCTTTTTTCCCTTTTGGTCAAAGACTGTAACGGAGATATTTTTAAGTGAAAGCCCCATAAGAGGCACAGTATCCTCAACTGATTCAATAGGAACAAGTGCAGGCTTTATGGGAGAAATGGTGTGTCCGAGTTTTTCCGCCATAATATAGCCTTCTCCGTTTGAACCAGTGAGAGGGTAACTTTTTCCACCCGTCGCTAAAATAACGCTGTCACAAAAAAATGTGGTTTTTTCGCATTTAACGCCCTTTACTTCCCCGTTTTCAGTAAGAATTTCTACCGCTTTATCACAAGTTATTCTTACTCCGAGTTCACTCGCCTTTTTACGAAGTGCGCTTACAATGTCCTGCGCCTTATCACTTACAGGGAAAACGCGCTCGCCACGCTCTACTTTAAGAGGGACACCGCAGTTTTCGAAAAAGTCCATTGTGTCGTAGTTTGTAAAGCTGTATATCGCGCTGTAAAGAAAGTTGTGGTTTGTGGGAATATTGGTAAAAATATCTTCCGTAGGACAGGCGTTTGTTACATTACAGCGCCCTTTTCCCGTGATGCGGATTTTCTTTCCCAAATCGTTATTCTTTTCAATAAGTGTTACCGATGCGCCACGCTCCGCCGCTGAAATTGCCGCCATAAGCCCTGCCGCACCGCCTCCGATAACAGTTATCATTTACCCTGCTCCTTTACAACGAAGAATACTCTTTCGCTGTTTTTTACGGGATTTTTGAAGCTGAGGTCGTGGTAGACCTTCAAGAGCTTCATTCCTGATTTTTCTATAATTTCTTTTATCTCATCGATTTCATATGCGCGCTCGGTATGTTCTTCATCAAAGCGCACATACTCTTCCCCTTCCTTCATAAAGAAAGTAAGGTAGAAATCTGAAAGCTTCTTTTTCTTGTCGTATTCGTTCTGCCATACGCAGAAAGCGTCATCGTCCTCCAGGACAAAAGTATTGTCGCCGATAACATTTTCAAGCTTGTAACGAGTATTTATGTCAAATATGAAAAG